>JAJYQS010000059.1 GCA_021794475.1 bacterium
AGATTAAAAAATCCGGAGAAAAAAGGGAGAAATTTCAGCGCAGGTTTTATAAGATTTTAAATTCCTCTTTCGGTAATTTTAAACTTATTAAGCTTAAATCCAAAGAAAAATCAGTCCTCGACAACTTTTTTGAATCCTCCGCCGGTTTTGCTTCCGCCAATATAAAGAATCTAAGCCTTGTGAATGTACCTAAATATCTCCTTGAAGCCATAGGTTTCAGTTTAGTTTCTTTTTTCGTAGTTTATGCCGTATTAAAAAACCATGCGGATATCAGAAACATTTTACCTATAATTTCAATTTTTATATTAGGGCTTTATAGGTTACTTCCTTCGGCCAATAGAATACTTTCTAATTATAACAATATAATCTTTTTAAATAAATCATTAGACGTAGTCCACAACGACATTCATCAAATACCGGAAGAATTGGGAAACGAACCGATTAACTTCAATAAAGAGATTATATTAAAAAACGTAACTTTCGGTTATACTAAAAACAAGCCTATACTTAATAATATTAACCTTAACATTAAAAAAGGCGAAAAAATCGCTATTACAGGAGAAACGGGAAGTGGCAAAAGCACCATGGTTGATTTAATTATCGGATTGTTAAAGCAGGATAAGGGAGATATTCTTATCGACGGCGTTAAACTTGACAATAATAAAATTAAATCATGGAGAAATAAATCTGGGTATATTCCTCAAGCCATTTATCTTTTCGATGGCACCGTTGCCCAGAATATCGTAATCGGGGAAGACGCAATAGATGAAGATAAAGTAAAAGCGGTCTTAAAAAAAGCAAATATGCTGGATTTCTTAGAAAAACACCATGAGGGAATATATACTAAAGTCGGCGAAGGTGGAATCAAACTAAGCGGAGGACAGAAACAAAGAGTTGCCATAGCAAGGGCGTTATACGATGACCCGGAGATATTGGTGCTTGATGAAGCAACCAGTTCGTTAGATAATAAGACGGAATCGCTTGTTATGGACGAAATCTATGAAGCGGGAAAGGATAAGACATTGATTATAATAGCACACAGACTGTCAACCATTGAAAGATGCGATAAGGTTTATAAGTTGGAAGACGGGAAAATAAAAGTATAAAAAAATAAATTCTATTTCACCGGATATACATAGCATATTGATCCAAGGAACGAAGATTTAGAAAATGAACTAATTTTTAAAAATGATAAATTTCTAAATTTAGGATTAGACCCAATAACTCTAAGCGTGGTCTTATGAACGAAATTATTGATATAGCACAAAAATTAAAAGATAGATGTGATTTAAATAAAATAATCTTTACTTCATTATGGTCAAAAGATAAATAGATAGATTTTACTGGAAGATCAAAAAGTATATAAAATATTATTTTTTAAAGTAAATAAATTTTTATAGTATTATGAAAAACATTATATCTAATTATTATGCACCAGTCGCTTTTTTTGCTTACAATAGGCCTCTTCACACAGAAAAAACATTGACTGCATTATCAAAATGCATTGATGCAGAATATAGCGAGTTATTTATTTTTATAGATGCTCCAAAAAAAGTAGAAGATATTGATAATGTAAACCGTGTTAAAGAAATTTGTTATGACAAACAATGGTGCTATAAGGTTCATATAACTGAAAATACTTATAATAAATGGCCATTAACATTAATAGAGGCTGTAAAAGATTTATGCGAAAATTATGGAAAAATTATAGTAATAGAAGATGATGTTTTAGTAAGCCCTTATTTTCTATGTTACATGAATAAAGCTCTTGAAAAATATAAGAATATAGAAAAGGTTATGGAAATTTCAGGTTTATGTTATCCTATTAAAATAGAATTAAATAATAATCAAGATTTAGAAACTTTTTTCACAGAAGAAACAATGACAAATGGTTGGGGTACTTGGAAAAGAGCCTGGAATTTATTTGAGCCGGATGTAGATAAGCTTTTATCTATTTTTTCAGACAAAGAAATGAGGAAAAAGCTTGAGTTAGGTGGTGCGATTAATTATTATTCAATGCTTTTAAATATCAAAAAAGGTAAATATCCAGGTTGGGATATTAGGTGGCACGCAAGTAAAAGGATTCATGGTGGATTAACACTATGTCCAACACAATCCCTTATTACAAATATTGGGTTTGATGGAACAGGTCAACATTGCGGTATAAGCTTTAATTACTTTTTTAAATTAAAGATGAAAGCAGTTTTACAATTACCTGATAAAATAGAAGTTAATGAATTTTATCAGGAAGAATTGATAAAATTTTTATGTAAAGATAATATAGTAAGATATAAATTCACAAGATATGTAATAAAAAAAATAATGCCGAAAATTATTTTAAAATTTATTAAAAAAATAATGCAAAAAATTTTACAATTTAAACTTTTTTGGTATTTTAAGAAATATAAAATATAAAATTTTATTGAAAATTGATTGAAATGTAATGAAAACACTTTTGAAAAATATAGTTCGCCCCCTATTAGAATGTTAATTATTTAAAAGAGTGTAAAAAAATAAATAATCTCAATTAATATAATTTATAAAGTAAAAAAAACAAAAATGCAAAACATACTCATACTCGGCGGTGACGGTTATTTAGGTTGGCCTATGGCCATGTATTTATCGAATAAAAAATATAAAGTAACTGTTGTAGATAATTATTTAAGGAGAAATTTATGTAAAGAAATAGGTCTCAATTTGCTATATGAAGTTCCAAATCTCATAGAAAGAGCACGACTCTGGTATGGTTTAACAGGTTTTGAGATTAAAGTTGTGCTGGGAGATATACAGAATCCTGAATTTATGCGTTCATTTTTTACAGGAGATATTGATTATACATGGGCAGTATCAAGAGAATACTCTGGAAATCCTGAAGCGGTTATTCATTTTGCGGAAATGCCTTCCGCTCCATATTCGATGATTGATTATAAAACTTCAAATTTTACGATTGTCAATAATTTAATAGTAACTAATAATTTAATGTATGCAGTTAGAGATTTATCTAAAGATACTCATATTATAAAATTGGGGACTATGGGTGAATACGGGACACCCAACATAGATATTGAGGAAGGATGGTTGGAGATAGAACATAAAGGGAGAAAAGATAAGTTTTTATATCCGAGACAAGCCGGTTCTATATATCATACTACAAAAATTATGGATACGGATCTTTTATGGTTTGGCGTAAGGATGTGGGATTTGAAAGTGACTGATTTAATGCAATGTCCAGTGTATGGCGTGGAAACTGAAGAATCCAAACTAAATGAACATCTTAATACGATATTTAACTATGATGAAATTTTCGGGACGGTAATAAATAGATTTATAGTTCAAGCCGTATCAGGTTATCCTTTAACCGTATATGGGAAGGGAGGACAAACAAGAGGATATATTAATATTAATGATACTCTTGAAAGTATTTATTTGTCTTTAATAAATGCACCTAATAAAGGTGAGCTTAGGATATTTAACCAGCTTACCGAAACTTTAACCGTTAATGAGATAGCAGATCGTATTCAATTAATAGCGCAAAAAATGGGATATGATTGCAGCATTAAGTTAATTGAAAACCCTAGGAAGGAAAAAGAAGAACATTATTACAACGTAATTCATAAAGGCCTAACCGACCTTGGAATTAAACCGCATTATTTTACAAATGAAATCGTAGAAAGATTAATGGATGTAGTAGTCAAATATAAAAATAATATTAAAAAAGATATAATATTTAAAGGAGTAAAATGGTAAAAAATTATTTAAAAGACAAGGAAAATACGAAAGAATTTTATTCCGGAAAAAATATTTTCGTTACAGGATGTGCCGGCACTATAGGGAGTGAATTGATTAAACAGTTGATTTATCTAAAACCAAATAAAATTATAGCTATAGATAATAATGAAACTGAGTTGTTTTTTTTAATAGAGCAATATAAAAATCATGAAAATATTAACTTTTTTATTTGCGACATAAGAGATAAAGAAAAATTAAAATTTTTAATGAAAGGATGCGATTATGTTTTTCACGGCGCAGCATTGAAACACGTTGTTTTAGGGGAATATAACCCTTCGGACATAGTGAAAACAAACTTAATAGGGCTTCAGAATGTAATAGAATCGGCAATCGAAACAAGTGTTAAAAAAGTATTATTTATGAGTTCCGATAAAGCCGTAAATCCTACTAACGCTATGGGCGCTTCAAAACTTATGGGGGAAAAGCTTATTACTGCCGCGAATAATTTTCAAAATTACGGCGGTACGGTTTTTTGCAGCGTAAGATTTGGAAATGTTATTGGTTCAAGAGGCTCAGTAGTGCCTATTTTTATTAATCAGCTAAAAAATAATTCAAATCTAACTATTACCGATGCAAATATGACGAGATTTTTAATGACGAAAGAGGAATCCGTCAATCTAATATTAAATTCAATGGTTATTGCGCAAGGAGCCGAGATATTTATATTGAAAATGAATGCCGTAAAAATAGTGGATTTAGCTGAGGCAATAATTGAAGAGCTGGCCACTTTTTTTAATAGGAAGAATGTTGAGTTGACTTTTATAGGCGGAAAACCTGGAGAGAAGTTGTTTGAGGAACTACTAAGCGAAGAAGAAGCGGGTCATTCTATAGAATTTAAAAATTTTTATTGCATATTACCAGCTTTTAAATCTATCTATTCTAAAAGTAGCGCTTATAGATATGTTGAAAAAATTATAAAAGAAAAAATTGTAAACAAAATAGCATCAAATACTGTGGGCTTGTTAAGCAAAGAAAATATCAAAAAATATTATATTAAATATTTAAAAGAAAAAATAAAAGAATTTATTTGATGGCTATTTGATATTTTTAAAGGCAATTAATCGTGCATTAAAGAAGAAAAATAAATGAAAAATTTAATAGAGAACATAATTTATAAAGAAAAACCTGAACTTGCTATAATATACTGGACACTCGGTTAAGACTATTTTAAAATAATTAAAATACTTAACTGGAGGGTTTTTGTAATGAAAGGAAGAAGGGTCTATAATCAGGAATTTAAACTAGATGCCGTTGAACTTGCGAATAGTTCCGATAAGCCAATAACGGAGATTGCATCGGATTTGGGAATTTCGTATCATTTATTATGCAAATGGAGGTATAAATATTCAAAGGAAGGCAAAGAAGGTTTTTCGGGACAAGGCAATTTAAAAGAAAATAAAGAATTTAAAACTTTTAGAAAAAAAACTGAAATAGTTAAGGGAAGAAAGGGACATATTAAAAAAAGCTTTGGCCATCTTTTCAAAACCCCAAGGGAGAAATACAAATTTATGATTAACCATAAAGAACATTCCGTGGAGCAGATGTGCCGTGTATTATGGGTTTCAATAAGCGGATATTACGGTTTCCTGAATAATCCCGTAAGCAGAAGAGATTTAGAAAATGCAGAACTTACGCTTTTAATAAAAAAAGAATACGAAACAAGCAGAGGCGTTTACGGCTCTCTCTGAATAACAACTTCTTTAAACTAAAAAGGAATTAAATCTTCGAGGCCGAGAGTCGCAAGGCTTATGATACCTTAAATATTTAATAATTATTAAAATAGAAGCTCTTATTTAAAATTATTTTACATATATGAAAACACTTTTAAAGAACATAGCACGTCCCCTATACTATTATATTAAAAATAAAAACGAAAGAGAGTTTAATCGTTTGCTTGATAAATGGGGGAAATATAAACGATATACTAGAGTTGAAAATGTCAAATTCCTTGATTATATTTTTGATATTCCAGATTTACCAAGTTTTGTTTGGCAATTTAAAGAAATTTTTGTTGATGAAATTTACAATTTTAACACAAACAAACAACCGATTATATTTGATTGCGGAGCAAATGTTGGGACAAGTTGTTTGTATTTTAAAAAAAAATTTCCTAATTCCAAAATTAAAGCTTTTGAGGCCGACCCAATCATAGCTGATATTTTAAAGTCTAATCTTCTTAAAAATAAAATTAATGACGTTGAAGTTATAAACAAAGCTGTTTGGATTGATGATAAAGGTGTAGATTTTAGTTGCGAAGGTGCAGATGGCGGTTCAATATTTGCTAAAAATGATAAAATCAAAATTAATAGCGTTAGACTGAAAGATTTTTTAGAAAGTAACCAGATAGATATGCTAAAAATTGATATAGAAGGCGCTGAGCATGATGTATTGCTTGATTGTAAAGATTTTCTAAAAAATGTAAAAAATATTTTTGTCG
>JAJYQS010000011.1 GCA_021794475.1 bacterium
CGGTTTGTTTTAAAAACGCCTTGAGCTATATATCCTATATGCGAATCATCCCCGCCTATCATTTTGTATTTATCCGCAGTTTGAAATAAAAGCTCTTTCCTATGAACTAAAACAAGCGTATTGCCTGTTTTATTTAAAGCGTAAGCGTTAAATATAAGCGTCTTGCCTCCGCCGGTAGGAACTTGAATTAATACGGCTTTGTATTTCTCAAGCCCTTTTTCGATAGAATTTAAACATTTAAGCTGATAATCTCTAAGCTTAATAGTGTCAGATGTTATTTGCCATTTAGTTTTATTTGTAGTTTTCATATTTTATAGTTTTTATTTTTTATAGTTTTTAAAATATTTAAAAAACTGCACAGGCGCCCGCCACCGATAAATATAATAAATGGTTTTTTCCTTATTGTTTTTATATATTTTATATGACCTTATTATTTTGTTTTTTTAAAAAAAGAAAAAAGAAAAATGCGTAAGCAATTTTTTTCTTTTTTCTTTTTTTAAGATTCTTTAAGACTCTTAAAAACTCTTAAAGACTCTTAAAAACTCTTAGCCTAAAAAAACTGGTCGTAAGTTATGGAAATAATTCAAGAATTTGACCTTCCCATTCCCCGTCGGTTACGGTTTTATCCCCGTCGGTTACGGTTTTATCCCCGTCGGTTACGGTTTTATCCCCGTCGGTTACGGTTTTATCCCCGTCGGTTACGTCTGTTTTAAAATCCTGTATTCGCAAGATATTGCCGTCGTCAACCAACTGCAACTCCTTTATTTTATTATCTTTATCTATTAAGTTATATGTGAGAATATAATGAATATCATTTGTTCTATTTTGAATTTCGTAATTTTTAAGAAATTTACTTTGTTTTAATATTTCTATTCCCTGTTTAATTAATTCCCTATTTTTAAATCCTTCATCGTTAAGTCCAAGAGCATCTTTTATCGTTGAGTATGAAAATGTAGTATTTTTATTGCCGATAAAAAATAAATATAAAGCTTTAGCTATATTTGACTTAATAGATTTAAAAGTATCGTAATGGATAGATAATCCGTTTTTAGCCGATTCTCTTAATTGTTTAGACACGGTAAAACTTGCTATACCATTATGTAAACCAAAATCTACAAGGTAATGAAACGTCGCAAATTCTTTAAAGTTATTTCCTATTTTTTCCTCACAAGTGGTTTTAGTGAATAATAGGCGTTTAATAGTTTCAATAACATTACTTCTTCTTCCCCTTGACGCCCCGACATATTTTCTGCAAAACTCATTAAAATTTATTTTTATCGTAGAAAAAAGATAATATGATGCAGTTTCCTGTCCTAAATTATCCTTACCATCCTCTTTCCCTTTTTTTTCCATTAAATCTAATAGCGTAAGCGCTTTTTCCTCATTTTCTTTCACTTTTTTTAATAATTCCCTATCTTTTTTTAACTTAAACTCTTTATTTTCTATATCATCGAAAGCCCGTAAAATATCTATTAAAATCGTTTTGTCATACATATTTAAACTCTCAGGACCTACTTGTGTATAAATCTTATTACCGTATTTAAAAACCTTAGTCCAATTTTTAATTCTGTCCCTACGGAGTTCGCAAAGCCCTAAATGCAGAAAGTTTTTAGGCAGCTTTACTAACTCCTGTCCTGAGCCAGAAAATTTAGAAAGTTTTTTGTCATTAAGTTCTAATTTTTTTTTCTTTTTAACTTTATTTTTATTCATCATAATTAATATCGTTAGTATCCTTTACAGTTGTTTGTGAATATCTATTTGTTTCTATATTAAATTTATATAATGTTTTTTTGACATAAATTCCTATTCTTGAGTGTTTAATAGGGATAATAGCTGTAAATTCTCTTGGTTGCATTGAACTATTTAGTTTTGAAATAGAATATTTATTTTCCAAAAACTCGTTTTCTTCGGTAAATAACAAAGCGTAGGCATAGTCCATATTATAAGCGATATCTCCGTCTTCTTTTAAACCTGATAAAACGGTAATATTATTTATTGTGTTTGCTGGATTGCTTGGTAAATTCTTTAGCGCATCGTTAGATAAAGACGAAAGCAAGCAGATACAAATATTACCGTATTTTTTATTAAGCTCCGTAAAGAAAAAGAATATTTTTGACATATACGGCCTTATGCTATCATTTTTATTATCTTCTTTAGATTGTAAAAACCTTGCGCAAAGCTGGTAATAATCTATAACGATAAATATCTTTTTATCTCCGAACTTAACAATATCTTTTTCTATTTTTTTAAAGTCGGCAAGCGTCGAATAGAAAAAATTAGGATTATTAATATTTTTTCTTTGAGCGCGGATTAAAAGGTCTATTTCAGACCCTTCGTATTGATAATAAATAGCAACATGGTTTTCTTTTTGCGATACATGGTCTGCAAGTTCTAAGGCAAATTCTGTTTTACCGGTTCCTGTCGAGCCGGCTAGCGCAAAAATAGACGGATATTGAATTTTAATGCCGAAAATTTCCTCGTCGGTAATTTTATCGCAAATATCTGTAGGAATATTAAAAAGACACTGACTATAAAGCGGGTTGATATTGTGATGCTTAAGGTAAATATCTTTAAGGCTTTTACTTAAAATAAATTTATTTATATTTTTTTCTATTTCTATTTCTTTTTGAACCTGCTCTTTAAATATAACGTTTTCAAATTCTTCTATTTCATAGTATTCTATACTTATTAATGCGTCTACCGAACCGTCCTCGTTTTTATTTTTTAACAAATCATCAAAATCTTTAGCGCCATATTTACAATAAATTATATTTTTGTTGTTTTTTATTTCAGAATATAGCTTTTTAAGCCTGTCTTGCCCTGGGGTGTCTTGGTCTAACGCTATGACAGGCTTATATTTTAATTGTATTATTGAATCTATAAGCCCTTTTTTAATATTATCTTTCGGTCCAGCGGAGCAAATATTATAATTACCGGTTTGCGATATATACGTAAGAGCGTTAAATTCGCCTTCGGTTATATAAATATAAGGCATTAACGGATATTTACCCGTATCAGCCTTACCGATAAGCTGTAAATTAAAAGCATAAGAATGATTACTAAACCCTTTTATTTTAGCTGTTTTAATATCTCTGCTGCTGTCTGGACTTCTAAATCTTAATAAACAAATATTACCTGTAGCGTCCGTATGCGCAAATACTAAATATCCGTGATAATATTCAAGTTTATTAGGCTTACCGCTCGATAACGGTTCTAATAATTTGTCTATTTCATCGTAATTTTCACCTGTTTTAACTAGTCCTATATCACATTTTTTTATTTCGTTTATATCTAAAAATCTTGTTTCGGTTAAATATTTTCTGGCGATAACAGACTCTACCGCATCGCTTAAAAATAAATATTTTCTTAAATTTTTAAAGGTTTCAGATAGAGTTTGCTGTATTTTTTTATTATTTTCATATTTTTCTTTTTGCTCCGGCGTAAGCTCGCCTATAGTAAAATCATACAAAGAGCCTTTAAACCCGCAAGAAAAGCATTTGTAATAAGCCTTACCGTTATATTCATATATATTAAACGACGGGTTATGATCGTCATGCTCGGGACATAATCCCATTATTCTGCGTTCATTGCCTTTAAATTTAAAATCGTGCCCTTCATATTTTTGTTCTAAAAATTCTTTAAGTCTGTTTAAATTTGACATAATATTATCTCCTTTAGTTTATATATTAAGATTTTAAATATTCATGTAAATGTCCTACATATTTACTGCTTTTTTTTAATGAAAAATCTTTGATAATTAAATTGTAATATTTATCTTCTTTTTTGATTAATTCTTGCTCATCAAATATATCTTTCAGGTTTAAAGTATGCAGTTTAAATCCTTTATGTTGTTTTGCTTTTTTATCGGTTTCTATATGCCTATCAGCATTTTCTTTATCTATGATAAAAGCAGGTAACCCTTTTAATATAAGATACGGGTTGTTAATATTCTTATCATCAACAATAACTTCTCTTATAACAACATAATCTATTAAGGAAGTAATGATTATGTATTTAGTATTTTTATTCATCTTTCTTTCCTTAAATTCTTCTGATATTTGAGATATTGAACCTTTACATGGAAAATCTATTTCTATATCTTTTTTTTCATCGTAAAATCCTAATCTATATTTAGATTCGATTAATCCATATTTATGTAATTCTTCAGTTATTTTGTCTAAATTAAAATTATTTGTTTCATATTGCATATAAAACAATCCTCCAAAATTAAAATTAATTTTCTGTTTTATCCTTATAACTCTGACAATACCCGTGTTCCTTGACAATATACTCTCTGTAGCAGCAGGTCTTGCCGTCATCGTCTCTGTTACCGCACACGCAACAGCAGGCTTTCAGCGTCTCTAAAAAACATTTTGTGTCTTCAGACATTCAGATTCTCCTTATTTTTAGTTTGTTCTAATATTTCAATTCCTATAAATTCGTCTCCGTTATTATTGTTTTTAATATAATATGTCATTATATTTTCAGCATAGTGGAATGACGTATCAATATTCACTGGAGCCTTTAGTTTTTCTGTTACAAAGTTAAAAAAATCAGCTAAATTGCCCCCTTCTATGTCGTAAATTGGCATTAGAACTTTCTCTCCGTGCAATATTTGATACATGACTTTATAGAATTTTATTTTTGGCATAGCAGATTCTCCTCAATTTCGCTTTTAATTATTTCAAAAACTAACTCATTTCTTTTTGTATATCCGTCTTCAGTCGGATTTGCCGATATTACTTTTACTTTTTTATCTAACCCAAGAAAATTAACAACATCGATAAAAGCGCTGCGAAAATCGACAATATGCTCCTTAAAATTATTGGTGTCTATGGTAGATTTGCGTAATGGGTCTTTTAATGCATCTAAAAGTAGCGGCGTAAACTCGGTAAAAGGCGATATATCAAAGTAAAATATAATATCGTAAGGTTTTAACAATCCGGTTCTGTAGTAATCTATAATTTTTGATAACTCGGTTGAAAAGCTTTTATCGTTTTGCAACGTTAAAAATGTTAAATTATCTATTATTCCTCTATCAAAAATATGGCATAAATTATCATTGTTACTGTTAGATAGTATAGTTTCAACGTCTATTTGAAATTTACAAACCCTTTTTCTAAATTCTTCTATATTTCCTAAATTAATAAGTTCAGGATAAATAGAGTTAACTTTTCTTGACGCCTCAGGATAGGCTAATATCTGTGAATGATTAAGAGAGTTTATAAAATAAGTTTTACCCGATATAGCGGGTCCAGATATACAGGTTTTCACTTATACAACCTCCTTATTCTTATTATTGACAAGACTGCTGACGCCGTCTTTAAGGCTTTCTATCCTTTCGTGACGCATCTCAGACGCTATTCTGTCTATATCGTCCGCTGATAGATAAACTCTTTGGTAAGCGTCTTCGATAAAATAAACTTCTCCGACTTTTCCAAAACCGATGTTAGTATTTCTGAACAATAGTTTTTCCTGATCGTTTTCTTCTTGCATTTTTTTTCTCCTTGTAAAAAAGTTTTATTTATTTTTTAAATTTAATAGCTTTAAAAGCCTCGTTTTTAGCCTTAATAATTTCCTCTTTTTTAGAAACCTGTTTATTGATTTCCAAGAAATTATCAAGGTCGGCGGGGATAAAAAGAATTTTGCCGTTTAATCTTGTAAACGGGACTCTTTTTTTCTGGACATATCCGTAAAGAGTTGATTTAGGAATATTAAGATATTCGGATGCCTCTCTGATATTCAGAGGCTTTTTAGAACTTGGTTTATTGACTTTTTCAGACATTAAACCGGCAAGTAAGAGCTTTTGTTCTTTAAGCTCATTTAGGATAGCCTGTAAAAGTTCGGTCTGTGCGTCGTTTTGGGTCATTTGAGAATTGTTTCCGTTTCGGAATAAGTCTTGTAGCATATCAAGCCGCCTTATTTTTAAAATCTTTATCGTTAGGATATAAAATATCTTGCAACGGTATATTAGTAATTAAATAGATTTTTTTAATTAATTCTTTTGACATTCCGCGTTTTAAATTAAGGATTTGATTTATGTGAACAGGAGTAACGCCAAGCAATTCGGCAAAAGTTTCTACTGAGATATTTTTAGACCTTAGCCATTTACTTAATGGTTTATGTGGATAATTTTTTAATGTCATTTTTAAAAACCCCTATTTATGTGAAATAATTACATCAT
>JAJYQS010000101.1 GCA_021794475.1 bacterium
CTAAACAGTCAAATCTCACGGATGACAGCGAAAAGGTTTTTTTTTCTTCTAAAGAAAATTGCATATATGTTTTTATATATTCATTGTCCATTGTATCAAGCCCTACAAAACCTATTTTTTCAAATTCTTCCGCCTTCGCAATTCCTGATATGACATCTTTTATCGATGATTTTCTTGCAGGCAGATATATAAAAGCAGCCGAACAAAATCTGCATCCTCTTTTGCAGCCTCTGGCTATTTCAATAAGTTTCATTGAACTGAATTCTGCATATTCGCTTGTTATAGAACTGATAGAAGGAGTAAATCCGTAATCCAACCATTTCCTTTTTATTTTCTCAGGATAAGATGTTTTGACAATTACATTCTCTATTATAGGTATTTCTAATGCATCTCTTTTACTAAAAATAAAATCGTATGCCGACGGAACATAAATACCTTCTAATTTTGACGCGTCTTCAATTATGTCCTGTTTTACGGTCTGTTTATTTTTTTTTAAGGATTGAAAATGTTTTTGAACAATTTGTAGAAAATCAGGAAAAATAGCTTCGGCTTCCCCGACAAACATAATGTCAAAAAGAGGAGCTACCGGTTCGGGATTAAGGAATGAAATTACTCCGCCTGCCATAATTAGCGGATAATAGTTGCTGCCGTTTATATCAGGCTGCTGCCTGTCTTTAGATAAAAACGGAATATTTTCCGCATGAAGTATTTTTAAAATATTGATAAAGTCATTTTCATAACTTAAAGAAAAGAAAATTAAATCATAATTTAATATGTTTTTCCTTCTTTCAATAGAAATTATTCCTCTATTATTACAAACAGTACGTTCATCATTATTAAAATCTTGTAAAAAAGCCCTGTCGCATGACATAAAATCAGGGGCGTTAAGTAATTCATAAACCCTTAAAAATCCTAGATTGGACATTGCCACATTATAATAATTCGGAAAAATTAATAATGCGTTTACATCAGAATGCTTATTTTTACTAATAACCGACTTTTCAGAATTAAGATAAATATCATAAAGTCTATTAATACGCTGCGTCATATAACGTTGTATAACAAATTTATAATTAATTTATAACTAATTTATAAATTAACAAGTGATATAAAATAAAATAACCGACGCTATAATAATAATCAACCAACCAATCAATCTTAAATCAGCCTGTTTTCTCAGAGAGATAAAAGACAATAATATTGATGTAAAAAGACATGACAAAAAATAACAATAATCAATCAGCCTGTTTTCTCAAAAAAGTAGGTATATCATATTTTTGGTCTTCATAATCATCATCTTCTTCATCTTTTTCGCTAAATTTTGAAATATACTCATTTCTTTCATTTTTAGCGGCAATATTTTTGACAACATCATTTCTTCTGCCATTTTGATTTTGGTGTATTTCTAATGTTTCAGGAATTTCAAAATCAGAATCTGAAGCAATGGGCTGCTCTTTGATTTTAGCTTTAATTTCATTAAAATTATTCATATCGGAAATATTGGCATCGCTGCTCTGTCTTTTTAAATTGACAATATTGGTAATATTTGAGGTGTTTCCCGCGGCTGCATTACTTTCTTTGCCAAATCCGGTTGCTATTACAGTTATCATTATTTTTCCGTTCATGTTTTCATCTATAACCTGTCCGTAAATTATAGTCGCATCTGGATGAGCTTCTGAGCTTATCATCTCAATAGCCTCATTAACTTCAAATAAAGATAAATCCGTGCCCCCTGTAACATTTATCAATAATCCTCTTGCCCCTTCAATACTTATATCTTCAAGAAGAGGGCTTGCGATTGCTTTTTGAGCCGCTTCCAAAGCTTTATTGTCCCCTTCGGCAATGCCGGTGCCCATAAGAGCCATACCCATCTCCGACATAATAGCTTTAACATCGGCAAAATCAACGTTTACCATTCCATGAATATTTATAAGGTCGGATATGCCTTTAACTGCCTGAAGCAATACTTCGTCTACTTTTCTGAATGCATCTACCATAGTTGTTGACTTTCCGGCAACCGCAAGCAATCTCTGATTAGGTATAGTGATAACAGTATCAACTATAGCCTTTAACTCTCTTAGACCTTCTTCCGCCTGCATCATTCTTTTTTTTCCCTCAAAAGCGAATGGTTTAGTAACTACCGCAACCGTAAGAGCGCCGATTTCTTTGGCAACCTGCGCAATAATCGGGGCAGCACCCGTTCCTGTACCTCCGCCGAGTCCGGCGGTAATAAATATCATATCCGCGCCGTTTAAGGTCTCAAAGATTTTATCTCTATCTTCTAATGCCGAACGTTTACCTACATCCGGATTAGCGCCTGCGCCTAAACCTTTTGTTATTTTTTCGCCAAGCTGGATTTTAATGCTTGCGCTGTTAGTTTTCAAAGCCTGCGCGTCTGTATTGGCTACTATAAAATCAGTTCCCGTTAAACCTGACTGAATCATCGTATTTACCGCATTGCTGCCGCCGCCTCCAACTCCCACCACTTTTATATTTGCAGATAATTCCGCATCTTCAATAAATTCCAACATAATATTCTCCTCCCGATATAGTATAATATATTTTACATTTAAATAAAATTTACAAAATTATAATAATCAATAAATAAAATAATCGCCAACAAATCAACAAATATAAAACTATCATCAAAGTAATATCAAATTAATCACAAATTCATTACAAATTATTTAATTATCAATAAAACAATTAAAGCAATTAAATTTAAATAATCTTCCTAATTTAAAAATATTTTAAAAAAAATCTTCGAGTAATTTTAAAAGTCTTGCTTTTATATTTTCAAATATATTCTTGCTGCTTTTTTTAAACATCGGCTCTTTGTATAAATTATTTTTAAAAGCATATTTAACTAAACCGACTCCGGTAGAATATATCGGCGAATTAATTACGTCGGTTAAACCTCCTATCCCGCGCGGTGTGCCTATCCTGACCGGCGCTCCGAAAATGTCTTCCGCAAGGTCTGCGCATCCGTCTATTAATGCTCCGCCTCCGGTTATAACATAGCCTGACAGTATTTTATTCTCCAAACCGTTTTTTTCAATATTTTTTCTCACCCATGTAAAAATTTCTCCCATTCTTTGTTCAATAATATTACCGAGAACCTGCCTTGCAATGGTCCTCGGCGGTCTGCCGCCTATACCCGGAATTTCAATTATTTCATCTTTTCTGGCAAGAGATTCTTTAGCTATTCCGAACTGAACCTTAATTTTCTCAGCTTCCTGCGGAATTGTTTTAGTACCCAGAGAAACATCGCTTGTCACGCTCTGCCCGCCTTTGGGAATAACGAAAGTATGTATAATCGTTCCGCCTGAAAACACCGCTATATCGGTAGTCCCGCCTCCCATATCTATCAGTACTACGCCTAATTCTTTTTCATCATCGGTAAGAACAGCCTCGCTTGAGGCTATCTGCTCAAGCACAATATCAGACACATCCAGATTGGCTTTATTTGCGCATTTGACTATATTCTGAGCGGCAATGCTTGAAACGGTAACTATGTGCACTCTTGCTTCAAGCCTTAATCCGCTCATACCTATCGGCTGTTTTATATCATCCTGTTCATCTACTATATATTCCTGCGGAATTGTATGAATAACCTCATTATCTAAAGGAATAGCTATAGATTTAGCTCCCTCAAGAACCCTATCCACATCCTGCTGCGTTACTTCTCTGCTTTTGACGGCAACTATACCGCGCGAATTAAACCCTCTCACATGCGAACCGGCAATTCCGACAATAACTTCATTAATCTGGTAACCTGCCATTAGTTCGGCATTCTCTACCGCTTTTGCAATGGCATCCACGGTATTTTCAATGTTATTTACGACCCCGTTTCTCAAACCTGTGGAAACACTGGAGCCTAAACCTATAATATCCAGATTGCCGTTTTTAAATTCGCCGACGATAGCACAGACTTTCGTTGTCCCGATATCTAATCCCACTATAATATTATTACTGGTTTCCAATTTAACCTCTTTTAAATTTAAACCGCTTCTTATAATATATTAATACAATTCATATTTATTTAATTTATTATTTTATTGATTAGTTAACTCTTTGATTCTTTAATTTATAAATTCTTTAGCTTATCAATTCTTTAATTCATTATTTTTTATTCTTTAGTTCCTTTATTGTTTGGCGACTTTCTTAATTAACAGATTAAACTGTAAACATATTGCCATTGTTTACTTCCATATATCTGGCGGTATTATAATCTTTTTATAATTAGCCGGCAAAACCCTGGAACCGCTATTAACTTTTACTACCGCTTCATTTTTATATTCAAGATTTATATACCCATCATATTTAAGATTAATTTTTTTTATTTCATACTGCAGCATTTTTAACGTTTTTAATTTATTTTTAATGTTTCCGTTTCCAAATTTTATTTCTTCGCCGCTATTTGTATAAGCTACAATCCCTTTATCTTTTTGAATATGTATTTCATTCAGCTTGCCTTTCAGATAAGAATGCTTTATAGTCCTTAAAAAACTTAACGCTTTATTTATACCGGACAAATAATAGCCGACATTCTTTGATGTAATGTTACCTGTAATTCCGGTAATAACGGGATAATCATATCCCGCTTCCCCGTTAATCTTCCCGATGACAAACCCTGCTCTGCTTAAATAATATAATTTACCGTCGTTCAAAATTGCTCCTATCTTTCTTCTTTTTAGTAAGATAAAAATCTCATCGGGATATTTACGATACACTGTAATATCTTTATACCACCTGTCCGACGCAACAAGCCGGGTAATACGTTTTAAATTTATATTAATTAAATTTTCACCATAATAAAGACTTGATAATTTTAATATTTTCAGCTTTTCTTTTTTATTAATCTTAACGCCTTTAATAATAATTCTTTTTAATTTAAATATTTTCTTATTAAAAAAATAATAATTTATTTTATTGTATGCAAAATAAATAATAACTGCGCTTGCTACGATAAATCCAATAACATATATCGTTTTAATAAAATTAAAATCATTATTCTTATTTTTATTCTTCTTTTTATTATTAAGATTGCTATCGCTGTTTCTATTAGCCAAATTATTATTAATATTATTATTTCTGTTTTTGTTCTCGTTCTTATTATTTATAATTTTTTCAATATTTTTAACTTTTTTATTTTCTTTCTTTTTTTTTATGCTTTCATTTTGTATATGAAATTTATCTGAGCCGTATTTTTTTATATCTCCTTTTTTTTTATTACTATTTTTATTAAACATAAGATAGCAAATATAAATTTATACAATTGTGTAAATAGTTGATTAAATAATAGTATTTATTTAATTATATTTAATTTAAGGCGTCCTCAATAATATCTTCTATAAGAGCACCAAACTTGATGCCTTTTTTCAGCGCAATCATAGGAACTAAGCTAAATTCAGTTAATCCTGGCAAAGTATTAATTTCAAGAACATACGCCTTCCCTGAATCACTGAGTATTATATCGGTTCTTGTTACGCCTCTGCAGCCTAAAGAGGCATGGGCGGATACAGATGCATATTCGCATGCTTGATATTCTTCTTCAGTTAAATCAGGCTCTAAAATATATTGCGTTTTCCCTTTTGTATATTTTGCAGAATATGAATAAAAACTGTCATTAGGCTTTATCTCAACGCAGCCCACCGGTTTTCCCGAAAAAACCGCAAATTGTATTTCTCTGCCTGCAATATATTCCTCTACAATAACTTCAACATCATATTGGAAAGCATCCTCCAGCGCTGAATATAATTCGCTTACAGAGTAAGCAATCGACGCGCCGACACTTGAACCTTGAGCGTTAGGCTTTATGAAATACGGCAATGACAGATTCTGCATTTTATTTTTTATCTGCTCTTTAGTCTCTCCTTTTTTAACCGAAAAAAAATCGGGAACATCTAATCCATAATATTTAAAAATTATTTTTGATTTTATTTTATCCATGGCAATTGCGCTGGCTCCAACATCTGAACCTGTATACGGAATCTTTAAAAGTTCTAAAACTCCCTGAACTTTGCCGTCCTCTCCGAATGTCCCGTGAAGAGCGTTAAAACAAATATCAATTTTTTTTAACTCATCAAAAAAATTTTCGTCTAAATCAAACTTTGTGACATTATAGCCCATTCCGGCAAGCGAATCCTCAACAGCTTTTCCCGTTTTAAGAGATATCTCCCTCTCTGCAGAACTGCCTCCCGCTAACACGCCTATTTTCAAATTTTTTATTTTTTCTCTCATATTAAAATTTTAAAAGCATTAAATTATTTTAATTTCTGTGTCCAATCGTATATTTTTTTCTCTCAATGCAGTTTCGCTAATTTCTTTAATTAAATCTAAAATATCGGAAGATTTTGCGTTGCCTTTATTTATTATAAAATTAGCGTGTTTTTCTGAAACAGCGGCATCTCCCTTAACTGAACCTTTTAAACCTATATCGTCTATAATTTTTCCTGCAAAATGCCCTTCCGGATTTTTAAATATACATCCTAATGATTTTTCGCCTAATGGTTGAGTCATTTTTCTTGATTTAAATAAATTCATTTTTTCAGCTATACTACTTTTAGTAGAACTTTTTAATAAAAATTCAACACCGGTAATAAAATAATTATCTTCATTAAAATCAGTTATTTTAAGATTTCTGTATGAAAATTTTAACTGCTCTTTCTTAAAATTAAATTTTTCACCGTATTTGGTAATAACATCTAAACTGCTGATTATATTTTCAATATTTGATTCTTTAGAGCCGGCGTTCATTTTAACCGCCCCGCCGATTGTTCCGGGAATTCCGTAAGCAAATTCGAATCCTTCAAGATTATTTTTTAATGAAAAATTAAGCATTTTTGACAGCAAAACTCCCGCACCTGCTTTTACAGTATAATAATTATTGTTAACATCGAAATCTATATGCTTAAATCCATTTTTAAATGAAATAATCGGCAGCTCTATTATTCCATCTTTAAATAGCGTATTTGAAGCGCTTCCTGTTATATAAAAATCCTGGCAGTAATTTTTAATAATTTTACAGACGGCATAAAGTTCTGCTTCATTTTTCGGAAAAATCATTAAAACAGCGGAACCTCCGGTTCTCATAGTGCTATGCAAAGACATATCCGCATTTTCAATGTAAAATAGACCGTTTTTATTAAGTATTTCTCTTATAGCTGCCATATTTTTAATCATTTTAATTTACTTTTACTTATTTGTTTAATCTTATTATGCTATTTTTATTAAATCTCAATTCGCTTTTATTATTTTATTGATTGAGCCTTGCGCTGCCCGCATTAATTGTTTTAACATTTTTAGAATCTACAAAATCATCGCAATATTTTGTTATGTCGCCTGCTCCTAAAAAAATTACCATTTCTCCGCCTTTAAGCAGATTATTTAAATTTAACGATATATCTTTTTTATCCGGAACATAATAAACATTTTTATAACCCGTATGCCTCATTTTATCACTCAATATTAAAGACGAAGCCGACTCTATAGCAATCTCTCCGGCGGAATAAACATCGGTTATTATCACGCTATCGGCAATTTTTAATGATTTGCAAAAATCATCTAATAATCCCTGCATTCTTGAATATCTATGCGGCTGAAAAACTACTATTATCTTCCTGTCCCAATTTTTAGCCGCTTTAAGCGTTGCCGTTATTTCAACAGGATGGTGCGCATAATCATCAACTATTATAAGCCTTTCATCTTCTTTTTTTATCTGAAATCTTCTTTCTACCCCATGAAAATCTTTTAACGCTTCGAAAATAGAATCGGTTTCTATGCCGAGTTCCATTGTTAAAGTTATAGCGCCTAACGCATTATAAATATTATGCATACCCGGAACTGAAAGTTTAAATTTCTTTATAAATTTATTTTTGCAATATACGTCAAATCTGGAAAATTCTTTTTCAAGTTCAATATTTAAAGCGTAATAATCTGCTTCTTGTTCTATTCCGTAAGTGAAATATTTCCTTGATAAATCCGGAAATAAAGACCTCAATATATTATTGTCTGCGCATAAAGAAGCAAAACCTAAAAAAGAAATATTATTTATAAAATCTTTGAATGCAGATTTTATATTTTCTATGCCTCCGTAAAAATTTAAATGTTCATAATCAATATTTGTAACAACGCAATAATCAGGTTTAAGTTTCAAGAAAGACCCGTCGCTTTCATCAGCCTCAACCACCATAAAATCACCTTTTCCTACTTTTGAATGCATATCTATTCCGAAAACCTTCCCTCCTACGACAAATGTAGGGTCAAGTCCTGCATAACCTAAAATATTTGAAACCATCGATGTTGTGGTTGTCTTTCCATGCGAGCCGGCTATAGCTATGCCTTTTTTCAGCGATAATAATTCTGCAAGCATTTCTGCCCTTCTTAAAACGGTAAGTTTCCTGTTTTTAGCTTCAACTAATTCTATATTGTCATCTTTAATAGCCGAAGAATATACAACTATTTCGGCTTCGTTAATATTGGACGAATTATGTCCTATATAAACTTTGCCGCCTAAGGATTCAATTTTTTTAATTGTATTGCTATATTCTATATCGGAACCGGTAACAGTGTATCCTGAATTAATCAAAACTTCCGCTATACCGCTCATTCCTGAGCCGCCTATCCCTATAAGATGAATTTTTTTATTGATATTTTCCATTAATTGCTCCAAAAATATTATATATAATTAATTTTAATTTTTTATTATTTACTGTTTTCTAAAATTATATCGGCAATATTAAAAGCCGAATCCTGAATATTTATTTTATTTAAACTGCGATAAATATTATTTAATAAATATCTATTATAAAATATTTTTTCTACAGTCTGAAGTAATTCTTTTGAAAGATTCTCATCGTCTTTTATAAGGTAAGCTCCATTAATATTTAAAAGATAATCGGCATTTTTAAATTGATGATTTTTAGCCGCATAGGGATAAGGTATTAAAATTGCCGGTTTTTTAACGGCTATAATTTCAGATATCGTCCCTGCGCCTGAACGCGCAACTATTATATCAGATAATTCATAATATTTTTCTATATTATTGGTAAATTTAAAAACCTCATAACGTTTAATTCCGCAATTAGAATAAAAATAACTTATATCATTATAATCTTTTTCGCCTGTCTGATGGAATATCGTTATTTCCTGCTTAATATCTGCATCTAACGATGAAATTAAATTCATAACTGCTTTATTTATAGACGATGCTCCCTGCGAGCCGCCGAAAACAAAGAGCGCCAATTCCTTTTTATTGACATCCGGCGGTTTAGGAACGATATTTAAGATATTTTTCCTTACCGGATTTCCTGAAAAAATAAATTTAGAAAACGGAAAATATTTTTTTGTTTCTTTAAACGATGCAAAAACCGTTATTCTAAAATATCCAAGTATTTTATTTGAAAGACCGGGTTCTAAATTTTGCTCCATAATGCCCGAAGATATACCTGTTATTCTGGCATAAAATACAGGAACAAAAGATGAATATCCGCCTAAACCTAAAACAAAGTCGGGCTTTATCTTTTTAAATATATCTTTCACTTCCTTAAACACGGAAACGGTATCTGCAAAAGATTTGATTTTATTCATAATTTTTTTACCTGAAAACCCGGTCGCGCTAATTATATATAATTGCAACCCATATTCGTCTTTAAGTTTATTTTCAATACCTTTTGACGTCCCTATAAAATAAATATTGGCAGAAGGGTCAATTTCTTTTATTTTTTCCGCTACCGCAAGACCCGGAAATAAATGTCCTCCGGTACCGCCTCCCGCAATCACAAAATTCATATTATTCCATTTATTCTAATTTTATTAATTTTGTTAATTTTATTTAATTTTATTTAATTATTACCTGTATTGATTATTAGCCGTTCCGTCAATCATCTTTTTTTCTTAAAGATTGGGATGAAATATTTAATATTATTCCCACAGCTATCGCTGAAGCAAGAAGCGAACTCCCTCCGTAGCTTATAAAAGGCAAAGCAAGTCCTTTTGTAGGCAGAAAATCGGTCACCACACCAATGTTTATAAAAGCACTCACAACTAAAAGACTTGTAAGACCTAAGGCTAAATATGTACCGAACAGGTCAGGCGCATACAGAGCTATTTTTAGACCTCTATATGCCAAAATTAAATAAAGAGCAATAAACACGGTCACCCCGATCAGACCAAGTTCTTCGCCTACCGTTGAAAATATAAAATCAGAGTAAGGCGTCGGAAGAAAAAAAAGCTTTTCTTTTCCGTTACCGAGACCCACGCCAAAAATGCCGCCTCTTGCGAATGCAAACATTGACTGTATAATCTGAAAACCTATACCTGTTTTATCTTTAAACGGATGAAGAAAAGCAAGTATTCTGTCTCTTCTGTATGTAACGCTAAAAATCAAAAAATATGCCGCAACCGAGCCGGATAAAAGGATAGATAGAATATATACTAAAGACACTCCGCCGGCAAACAGCATTATTATCGTTATAGCAAACAAAACAGCGGCCGTTCCGAAATCAGGTTCTTTCAAAAGAAAAATATCAAAAAATCCCATAATAAGCATAGGGGCAAGAAATATAAGAGAATACCTGTTTTGGTTAAGCAATTCTTTTTTCTTTTCTAGAAATATCGCAAGAAAAATTATAAATATAACTTTTAAAAATTCTGAAGGCTCAATATTTAATAATCTTAAATCAATCCATCTTCTGGAACCTCCGGCGGTTAAACCTATATGCGGTACAAAAACTAATAACATTAATACAGTTATCGCGACTAAAAGTACTACATAAAACGATTTTAGAATATGATAATCATTTTTCATAAAAAAACCCAGGGCTACGGCTGAAATTATTACATAAATTCCCTGCCTTAAAAGAAAATGATAGCTGTTCCCATAATCTATAATAGATGTCATAGCGCTGGTGGAATAGACCATTACAAGCCCAAGCGCCGTCAGCACGCATACAGATAAAAACATGGCAGTATCATATTTGCGTATAAAGGCTCTTCCGTAATTAAGCATTTGGTTATTTTTTACATTCATGTTTATCACTTATAGGGTTATGCTTATCATTTATATATATGCAAAGTTATGCTTATCACTCATTTATAGAGTTATGCTTTTAGTCTCTTTTAATTTATTAAAACATTTTTTAAACACTTCTCCTCTTTCATTATAATCTTTAAACATATCAAAACTTGATGACGCAGGAGAAAGCAGAACCGAACATTGAAAGTCAACGGGGCTACCCGCCGCTCCCGAATTTGCCCGCGATTCAAACGCTGACAATGCCGCATTATAAGCTTTTTTAACAGCATCGTTCATATCGGAAGCCCGCATCATATCAACAGTACCGTTTAAAGTCTTGTATATCATATCCGCCGTCTCACCAATTAAAATGCACGCTCTTACATGCTTTTTTATCGGTTCAATTAAAATATCATAATTAAAACCTTTATCTTTACCGCCCAATATCAGAACTACCGGACTTTTGACAGATTCAAGGGCGCTTATCACAGCTGCCGGATTTGTCGCTTTTGAATCATCATAAAAATTAATATTATCAATATTTCCGATAAATTCCACTCTATGTTTTAGTAATTTATAATCTTTGAATGACTTTTCTATCGCATCTAACGGTATCCCGAAAGCAAGCAGAGCGCCTGAAGCAGCCATCATATCTTCTATCACGAATTTTCTTTTATCTTTAAAATCTTTTAAGGATATTTTATCGTCGATACCGTAAAATTCCTTTAATTTAAAATAAATAGTTTCATCTTTATAGTAAATATTACATTTATTTTCATCAAAACCGAACAAAATAGGCAAAGAACCTATTATATCCTTCACTATAGCAGCGTTATAATCCTCATAATTTAATATTGCCGTATCATTAATAGTATGATTTTTAAATATTTTATATTTAGTCAGCCTGTATTCGTCAAAATTTTCATATCTGTCAAGATGGTCATCCTGAACATTTAATAATACGGCAGCATCGGAATTAAATTCATAAAT
Source organism: bacterium (assembly GCA_021794475.1). GTDB lineage: Bacteria > SZUA-79 > SZUA-79 > Acidulodesulfobacterales > Acidulodesulfobacteraceae > Acididesulfobacter. Next base: position 12,008 of record JAJYQS010000101.1, read on the forward strand.
CCACTCTAACTGAAAACTGGATATTTCTAAAATAAAATTACTGCAATCTTTTTCTCTGACGCCGTCAATGAAAGGAATCCCAAAATTACCTCCTGTAAAGGCTTTAATGCCCGCAACGCTTGCCGCGGCAGAGCACATAGATGTTGCGGTAGTTTTCCCATTCGTACCGGTGATAGCCAATATTCTTGGCTTCGGCGGTTTAAAAAGCTTCATGCCGCAGTCGCCGGCAGTTTCATTGCCGCTGTCGTTATTATTATTGCAATTATTGTTGTTATTATTATTGTCGCTGTCGTTATTATTGCTGCTATAATCATATTTATAATTATAACAATGATTATAATCCTGCATTAAATTTTTATAAGCGAATTCTATCTCGCTGCATATATGTTTCCTGCGCCGTCTAAGCTGCAAAACGATATGATTATTTCTATGAATCCCCGGACTTATCACAGTAGTGCCTATGTCGTCAATTTTATTTTTTAAAAAATCATGCGCGCTATTATTGTTAAAAAACAATACCCCGTCATCATTTTGATTTAATTTATTTATATCACCGTCATTTAAAAATTCATCATAAATAGCAATACTATTTTTAGCGTTATTTTTATTTAAGAAATCTAACACCGCTCTGCCTGTTCTGCCGTAACCTATAATTAGAGTATTTAAATTTTCCATAATTTTTGCTAATTTTGCTATAATTTTTCCTACTATATTATATAATACATAAATACAAATTTTTAATATTTTTTTATATTTTTATAATAAACTTTATTATAAAAATTTTTTAATTAATATTATATATAGTATTAATTAAAAAAACCTAAGTTTTAATGTTGACAGAGCAAATATAGTTAAAATTAGGCTCACTATCCATAATCTTATTATTATTTTTGGTTCAGGCACCCCTCCCATTTCAAAATGATGATGTATAGGCGCCATTTTAAATATTCTTTTTTTTCTCAGTTTATAAGAACCTACTTGAAAAATAACGCTTAAAGCCTCGAGCACAAAAACAAATCCTATGACTACAAGCAATACCTCTTCCCTTGTCACAATTGATATATAGCCTAAAATAGCCCCAAGCGATATTGAACCGGTATCGCCCATAAAAACAGAAGCAGGAAAAGCATTAAACCACAAAAAACCGATAGAAGCTCCTAATAAAGCGGCGCAAAATACAACTATTTCTCCTATATTGTAAATGAACGGTATAGATAAATAATCTGCAAATTTAAAATTTGAACTTGCATAAGAAAATATAAGATAACCCGCAATAGCAATAGCAAATATTCCTATTGCAAGCCCGTCAAGTCCGTCAGTGAGATTTACTGCATTAGACGCACCCACTATCACAAACATTGATAAAATTATAAAAAAAGGTCCGAGATTAAAATAATAATTTTTAACAAACGGAATAACTATAAAACTTAACGACGGAACATTGATATATAAAATTATGGAAATTATCAGCGCAAATACGCTCTGCATTAAAATCTTGTATTTTCCTCTTAATCCTTTAGAATTTTGCCTTTTTACCTTGAGATAATCGTCTAAAAATCCGATAAACGCAAAAGATACGATTGTAATAATCGCCATGTATATATAAAAATTAAATAAATTAGTGAATAAAATTACCGGAATTAATATCGAAAATAATATTAAAAGCCCCCCCATCGTTGGAACATTTTTTTTATCAGATATATGAGATTTTGGACCATCTTCTCTTATTGTCTGAGAAACATGAAATTTTTTAAGCAATTTTATAAATGTTTTTCCAAAAATTATACTTAAAAGTAAGGCAATGATTAAAGCATAGGAAGCTCTGAACGTTATAAACCTGAAAAAAATCTGGTTAAATATAAAAATCATACATCACGCCTTATATTGATTTTATTATTATTTAATATTTCTAAAATTTTTATTTTTCAACTACATCAATAAAATTTTCAAGCTGCATTCCTCTTGAACCTTTAAATAAAATTACGCTGCCGGCTTTATCTGCTGCAGCTAATTTTTCCTGAAAATCTTTTTTATCATCAAATAAAATTATTTTATCGGGATTAAAACCGCTGCTGATTAAACCGTCAATTAAAAATTTACTATAATTGCCAGTATAAAAAACATAATCTGCAATTTTTGCGGCTTCTTCTCCTGCTTTAAAATGTTCTGTTTCTGCCGACTCTCCAAGCTCCAGCATATCGCCGAGGATAAGAATCTTTTTCTTGCCAGGATATGTATCTCTTATTGCATTGAATGCCGCCTTTAAAGAAGTAGGGTTTGAATTATAAGAATCATTTATTATTATAGAATTATTAGAATTTTCAGATATTAGTTCCATTCTGCCTTTCGGCAATTCAAAAGATTCTATGGCTTCTATCCCTGAGCGGAAATCAACACCGCATATATGGGCGGCTAAAATAGCGCACATAAAATCATATACAAAATGCAGTCCGTTTGGTTTCAATTTTGCTTTATAAGTTTCTCCATTATAAAGAAGCTCAAAATGCATAAATCCTTCAGAGTCTGCATTGAATTCAATATTTTTATATGTCAAATCGGCATTTTTTGCCCCAAACGAAATAAAATTTATTCCGGCGTCTGTTTTATACTTGCCTGCAAGAAGTGCATCATCAGCATTAATTATGAAATATGAACCTGAAGACATAGCTGAAACCATTGAATATTTTTCTTTCAGGACTCCTTCAAGATTTATAAACTCTTCTAAATGCGATTTGCCTATATTAATGATTGCCCCTACGTCAGGATTAATTATATTAGAAAGTTTTTCTATTTCACCTTTTTTATTTGTACCTATTTCAAGAATTAATAATTTATGACTGCCGTTTAATTCAAAAATAGTATTTGGAATACCTACCTGATTATTATAATTATATTTATTTTTCAGTATATAATTTTCTCCAAAATATTTGCTTAATATTACATAAAGCATCTCTTTTACGGTAGTCTTTCCGGATGAACCTGTTATAGCAATTTTGTGCTGCAAATTAAATAGACTCAAATACTTTTTCGCTAATAAACCATAAGCATAAAGCGTATCTTCGACAGCTATTATTGTTTTTTCCGCATATTCTGAAATATTATTTTTTTCCAAAAAATCCCATGAAACTACAGCACATGGACATCCCATTTTAAATATCTTATCAATAAAATCTTCACCGTTAAAATTTTTACCTTTTAAAGCAAAAAAAATAGAATTCTCTGAAAAAAGGGCTCTGGAATCAATAAATACTTCGTTAAAAACTAGATGCGTGCCGAGCTTAACAGCTTTGCCGCCGGTTGCATTTAAGATATCATCTAAATTTAAGTTAAATTCTAATTTCATAATATTTTATATTATTTGATTATACTGAGCAAATAAAACCATTGTTTATTAAATGATTTCCATTGTTTAATTCTTTTTTATTATATTTTTATGTATTATTTATTATGCATAAGTTACTTTTATTATTATCTATAAATTACTTTGAAATTTTATAAATTATAAAACTTTAAAACCTCTTCTTTGTCGCTGAAATGGGTTTTGTTTGCGCCTATTATCATGTAGTCTTCATGTCCTTTGCCGGATATAAGCACGGTATCTTTTTCTGAACACGCTATCGATAGGGCAGTTTTTATAGCTTTTTCTCTATCGGGTACTATTGTATATATATGCACGAGTTTATGGTCATCTATAATATCAATATCGTCTCCGGCGTATTCTGTGCCTTGAATGCTTCTATTATCTTTACCTTTATCGGTATTATGTTTATGAACATATTTGCTATTGTTATTATCTTTATCAATATTAAGCCTTCTTATTTCATTTTTTAATCTGTTTATGTCTCCTATGCTGCCATCGCAAGATATAAAAAAAACATTTTCCTCTTTTATTCCGTTTTCTATTTCTTTAATAATTGACATCGGGTTTTCGCTTCTTGGATTGTCTGAGGTAATAACGGTAATATCGGCTAATCTTCCGGCATGCCTGCCCATCATAGGACGTTTACCTTTATCTCTGTCGCCGCCGCATCCGAAAACACATATTAAATTATTGGATGTAATATCTCTCAGAGCGGACAGCACTCTGTTTAATGCATCGTCGGTATGGGCGTAGTCAACGCAAACCAAGGGAATCGCCTCGTTATTGCTATCCAAAGTGCAAATACCGTTTTTATGTCCGTTTACAGAGCTGCTATTGCCGTCATTGCCGCCGTTATCACTATCGCTGCCACTATCCGCGTTATTACTATTAATATTTATTCTAATTTTTTCTACTCTGCCGGGTACGCTCGTTAAAGCTGAAATACCCTTAGAAATATTTTCGTTATCAACCGATAGCGCAAAAGCAGAGGTGGCGGCAGCTAACATATTATATACATTAAAACTTCCCATTAAACTTGATTTTACGATAAAAAATTTAACGTCCGGCGCCGGCGTTTTAAGATTATAATTCATTTTATTAATTAAATTATTATAATATAATTTAAATTCAAGCCCTTTGGTAGTGGACTTTATATCTTTTGCAAAAACATCGGCTTTTTCGGTTAAGCCGTAAGTTATGACGTTAAAATTATTTAAACTCTCCGGTTCGCTTAGCTCACTAATTAACCGCGCTCCATATTCGTCATCGTTATTTATTACTGCATATTTTTTATTTTTTAAACTCTTAGATAGTACTTCGGTGAATAAAAGTTTTTTTGCCTGATAGTATGATTCCATATCTTTATGGTAGTCTAAATGGTCACGGGTCAAATTTGTAAATATCGCTATATCAAAATCAATTCCATATGTACGCCTCTGAATAAGACTATGGGAAGATACCTCCATAACGCATGACTTAAGATTGTTTAAAATCATAGTGTTTAACATATCATTAAGCATATAAGAATCCGGCGTCGTGTTTACTGAAGGAATATCAATTCCGTTATCTTTATCGGTAAATGCTATTTTATAATCTATAGTACCTATCAAACCTGAAAAAAGACCTGCAGTGTTTAAAATTGAATTAAGCAGATAGGAAGTCGTAGTTTTTCCGTTTGTTCCGGTGATACCCGCCATTTTCAATTTCATTGCAGGTCTGTTAAAAAAATTTCTTGATATAACCGCATACGCCTTTAACGCATCATCGACTATAATTACCGATATGCCGTTTTTTCCGCGATTCAGAGCATTTTTATTATATTCGTTTATGTAAGATTCTAAAGCACCGTCTATCTGCTCATCGGTAAGAATACTCGACGCTCCCTTTTCTGCCGCATCCTTTATGTATTTATTCGAGTTTATACTGTTTCCCTTTCTTGCGGCAAAAAGGTACCCCTCCGAAATATTTCGCGAATCATTAGATATTCCTTTTATATCTATATCCAAATCTTTATACTCATCTATATTTATATTTGCATTCCCTGCGTCCCGACATATATTTTTATCAGAACTGTTTCCAATAAAAGATATAATTTTGAAATCATCTGTATTCTGTATCAATTTATTAAATTTCATGATAGCAATTTAATTCTTTATTTAATTTATTTATTAAAATTCTTTACTTATTTATTTTATTAATTACTTATTTATTTTTTATTGTTTTATTGTTTTATCGTTTTATTGTTTTATTGTTTTATTGTTTTATTATTTTATCGTTTTATTAATTATCTTATTTTTTTATTGATTCGAACCTTAAGGTTTAAATTTTAATACAATAATCTGATTTTTTTTGATTTTAGCTCCGGGTTTTATATTCTGATAGTATAAAAAACCGCTGCCTTTTACTATTATATTTTCATCGTATCCATTGATATTTTTTATAGCAGAAAGTATTGTATCGCCCTGCAAATTTGGCATTATACCGATGTTATGATTATTTTTATTAATAACATTTTTTTTGTTTATGTTGTTGTTCTTAGCAGTACCTGAAACAATCTGTAAATTATTCAGCGCCATTGCATGAACCTGCTTTTTATATGCCTTATTGCCCGGAGAAATATTTAAAATATTTAAAGCTCGTTTAAAAACCTCTCTCACGACCGGCGCACTGACAGCTCCTCCGTAGTAACTTATTTTTAACGGCTTTTCCTGAACTACCAGCATAGCAAGCTTAGGATGTTTATAAGGAACAAAAGCCATAAATGAAGCAGTATATAAATTCTTATAATATGTCCCTGTTTTAGGGTTTGCAATCTGACCGGTTCCGGTCTTACCCGAAACTTTATAGTCTATCAGCTTACAGTACTGCCCTGTGCCGCCCTTTACTACAAGACGCATCATGTATTTTATTTCTCTGTCTGTTTTCGAATTAATTACACGCCTTATTACTTTTGGTTTTGCCATGAAAAGTACTTTTCCGTAAGGATTAACAATCTTTTTAATTATATACGGTTTCATTAAAAATCCGCCGTTTGCAATTGCGGAAAGCGCGGTTATTTCTTGAAGTCCCGTTATAGCCGCCCCCTGTCCGAATGCCTCTTCGCACGGTCCGACCTGTGACCATTTGCTTACAGGTCTGTCTATACCTGACGATTCCCCGAGCAGTCCGGCATGAGGCTGAACTAAAAATCCCCATTTTTTAAGCCAGTACCACAGTCTTTGCTTGCCCATTTTCATACCTACCTGACAAGCGCATACGTTACATGAATATTCTATCAGCTGATTTATAGTCATATGTCCGAATGATGTACCTACATCATGGACAGTTATGCCGTCTATATAGTAAGCACCGTGATGTCCGTTTATTATAGTAGTCGGTTTTATAACACCGTCCTGCATTGCGCCGGATATTATAAAAGGCTTCATCGTAGAGCCTGGTTCGAAATCATCCGTAACCGCCCTGTTTCTCCAGTAGCGCGGCTTATATCTCCAGTAATAATTAGGATTAAAAGCCGGATAATCCGCCATGGCAAGAATAGCTCCCGTATTTGGGTCCATAATAATAGCAACAGCACCGCGCGAATCAGCGGCTTTAGCTTCTTTATCTAAATAATGCTCCGTTATATACTGCAATTTTTTATTTATTGTCAAATATATATTATCGCCGTGCGTTTCTTTTTCAAGACCAAAACCTCTTATAAAAATATTCTGTCCAAGACCGTCGTGCATAATTTTCAGAGCTTTTTTATTTCCCTTAAGAATTTTATTATATTTATATTCTATGCCGGATAATCCGTTATCGTTTATTCCTACAAATCCTAAGACATGGGCAAGAAGATCGCCGTCAGGATAATATCTGACAGGCTGCTCAATTATGCTTATGCCGCCGACGCCTAAACTTTCAATTTTATCTGCAGTTCTGTTAGACACTTTTTTTTTTAACCAGGTAAATTGTAAATTTAAATTTAATTCTCTGATAACTTTTTTAAGTTTGATATCTAATAATTGCGATAGTTCTTTGCCTACTTTATATTTATGCTTTATCATTAAAGGATCTAATGCTATACCGTCCACGTCAATGCTTGTTGCCAGCAATCCGCCGTCAGTGGAATAAATATTACCTCTTTTTGGCGTAAAATAAATTTTTGTATGAAACTGCGCATCAGCCATTTTCCGGAGCGAAGCTGCATCTATCACCTGTAAATAGAAAGCTTTAATTAATAATAATCCTCCAAATACAAAAATTAGAGAGAATACTATTAGTATTCGGACTTTCATTGTTGTTTTCCATATCTTATTCATGAATCATTATAACTTGGCCTTCTTTCGGATAAACAAAGCCTAATTTTTTCGCTATCTTGTAAATACGTGCGGGAGAAGCCAGCGAAGCTTTGACTATTAACAATCTTTTATTTTTATGTACCAATCCCGCTTTAATTGTCTCCAGTTTGTTAATTTCATAGCCTAATTTCATACTTTCCATATTTGTCCAGACATAAAATATTCCGGTCAATGAAATAATAAAAATCATAATAATTAAATAAGGTTTTATTTTTGACATATGAAACTCGCCGCTCTTAATTTTGCGCTTCTAGATCTCGGATTTGCCTTAATTTCTTCAAATGATGGGACTAAAGGCTTTTTTGTTATTATGTGAAAATCTTTATTATTTTTGAAGAAATTTTTTACTAATCTGTCTTCACCTGAATGGAAGGCTATAATACAGACAACCGCCCCATGATTTAAAATATTCTTTAATTTATTTAAAAATTGCATTAAATATTCATATTCGTTATTTACCGCAATTCTTAAAGCCAAAAACGACCTGGTAGCCGGATCTATTTTATTTCTTCCGTTTTGCCTGTAACCTATGCTATTTTTAATCAATTTGGATAACTCCAGCGGAGTTTCTATTAATTTTTTTTTTCTATATTCGATAATTTTCTTTGCAATTTTTCTTGAAAATCTTTCATCTCCGTAATTCCATAGGATATCTGAAATTTCTTCCTCCCGATAATAATTTACAATATCAAAAGCGGTAGTTGTGCCGTCGGTATTGATTCTCATATCTAAATGCCCTTCATCTTTAAAGCTGAAACCCCTGCCGCTTTCAAGCTGAATGGAGCTTATACCTAAATCCAGCACGATACCATCGACTTTTTCAAAACCTGCATCGCGGATAACTGAATCAACATCGCTAAAATTAGAATGGAAAACGTTAAATCTTTTTTTATCGAACTTCTTTTCTAATTTTAACCTTACATAATTAACGGCATTTTCGTCGCTGTCTAAAGCTATTAAAACCCCGTCAGGCGCTGATAATTCTAAAATTACCTCAGAAAATCCGCCCGCTCCCGCCGTGCCGTCAACATAGATACTACCCTGTTTTATATTCAGCAGCTCAATCGACTCCTTCAGCATAACAGGAATATGTTCTATGTTGTCCATATAATCTAATTCATATAATTTAATTTATTTAAAATATAATATAACTAAAAACCGATTTGCGACATGGTAGCGGATATAGTTTCAAAGTTTGCTTTTGCGTTTTCAAAATTGTTATCCCATAACCCTTTGTCCCAAATTTCAAATTTATTAATAATTCCTACAATCATAGCCTCTTTATTCAGTCCTCCGCTGCCCCTCAGCGAAGACGGTATCAAAAACCTGTCTTGGGAATCAAGTTCTAATTCTAACCCCCCTGAAAAAAAATATCTTAAAAATTCTAATACATCCTTTTGCATTGACGGTAATTTAAGTGCCTTTTCCTCAAGCTTTCTCCACTCTTCGACAGGATAAACTACGAGACATTTGTCTAAATTAGTAATTACAAGATTGGTATCATTATAATTAGACACAAGCGCTTCCTTTATTTTCAATGGGAGCTTTATTCTGCCCTTATCGTCTATCGAATGAACGTATCTTCCGCTTAACATCTTAAATATATTAAATATATTTATATAAAATTAAAATTATAAAAACATTATTGTGATTTAATGAATTAATTATCTTTTGTTTTAATAATTTACATAATAGTTTTTTACCACTTTTTACCACTTTTTACCACAATTAAATAATATTAGTAATTTGAATAAAAGTCAAGTACTAAGAAAATAAATTTTTTAAAATATGGGTAAAATAGGGACGGACACCTTTTATTGTTTAAATGGGGACAGACACCTTTTTTAGAATAGAATAAGAATGGATTGAAAACACAGAGATACATGAAAATAAAAGATAGGTTAAAATAAGAATGGAAGCAATTAATTTGCAGTGTAATTCTAAAATAGAAGCTGACTATATTTGAAAATTAAAAAAAATATGCATGAGCGCTCGATGTTTTAAGCGAATGCAGCGTCAGCATTCCGGCTATCTGGATAGGTTTTACGGAAGTCACAAGTATATCTTCTTCAAGATGAAGAAGTTCTTTGCTTTTAGAGCAGATATAAATATTAATATATTCACCGTCATTTGTAAGATAAGAAATATTCTCATTCATAAGCTGCAAATATCCGGTTTCTATTTTATCGCTTTTATTTAAGTCTTTGGTGTAAAGAAGAGGTGACCTTGCCATACTGAAAATGAAAATATTCTGCTCCATAACCGCTAGCGTTCTGGCAAATATTAAACTGGCAATACATTTTTCAGGTTCTTTTTCAGGATCGGACAGCTGAACAATAAGAATATTAGAATTTTCTTCTTCCATAAAATTTAATAATTACATTTAAGTTAATTTAAATTAGAGTATTGATACCGTTTTTTAAATCTTTATATTAATTAATAGAATAATAAATTTGAAATGGACATTATTGTTTCGCAAATTTCCATTTTTCAAATATTAAAAACGAAAAGAAATTATAAATTGAGAAAAACAAAATTAAAACATGTCCGTCCTTAATTTTCTACTTTTAAGTAATCGGTGAGCCAGTCTTTTAAATGCAGTCTGTTAAGTCCGAATAAATCATCAATTTCTTTCATATCGTTTTCACAGATATTATCGTATTTAAGCATTTTAATCTGGTCTGACGTTACAGGCAGACCTTTTGCCCTAAAAAATTTTTCTACAAATTCAATCCCATTTTCAACTATAAACGACGGTGCATGAATTTTTATTTTTTTAGGAGGCATTATTTCCATTATTAAATCTATAATACCTTCAAAAGAATAAATATCCGGTCCGCACAGAGTATATATTTTATGATATGCCGTTTCGTTAAATAAAGCTCCCGCGTACGATTTGGCAACGGACAAGACATCTACCGGAGCAAACTTGTCTTCGCCGGTTCCAATGATGGGAACAAAAAGCCGTCCTTTAATCAGTTTAATTAAATCGTCAAAAAAAGCCGCATTATCTCCAAATATCAGCGAAGGTTTAAAAATTGTCCAGTCTAATCCGGAGTTTTCAACTAACTTCTGACCTTCATACTTAGATGTATAATAAACGGATTCTGATTTCTCAGACGCCCCGTTAGCGCTCATGTGGACAAACCTTTTTATATTATGATTCTTTGCCAGTTGTAATAAAATTTCAGAATATTCAACATGTACTTTTTGGAAAGAAAAATCGGACTGCTGTTTTATAATACCGACAAGATTTATTATAGCGTCAAATTTATTTTCAGCAAAAAAATCATCTAGAGAATTGATATTTTCCAGATTTCCTTCAAAAACCTCGAAACCGGTCTGTCTCAACGTTGAAGCCTTTTTACTGTTTCTTTCAAGTAAAACAACTGATGCTCCGCTCTTTTTTATTTCACCGCTAATTATCGAACCGACAAAACCTGTTCCGCCTGTAATAAAAACTTTCATAAAATTTTATAGTTCCAAGAACAGCGTATTCATGCTGAATAGAAGAACTATCCTTTTTGTTTTAAGCGTAAAAAATATTTAATTATCAATGTTGAATTATCGAGTTTTTATCAAATCTTAAACCTTATATCTTAAATCTTTATTTAAAATATATCTATTTAAGATATATCTATTTAAGATATATCCTTATAATCAAAATAATGTATTGCTTCAATATATCTTGCAGTTCTTGTTTTTGACCTCATAACGACAGAACTGGTTTTTGCTCCGCCGGGAAAAAAAACTACGCCAGGCAAATATTCGCCGGTTGTAACCCCTGTTGCGGCAAAAATAACATCGCCGGAAGCAAGCTCATCTATGCTGTATATTTTATCGAAATCCTCAATGCCCATTTTCTTAGCGCGTTCTTTTTCTTCTTCGTTTCTAAATGTAAGCCTCCCCTGCATATCGCCGCCGACGCATCTGAGTGCGGCAGCGCTGATAACCCCCTCTGGAGCTCCGCCTATTCCCATAAGCACATCAACACCCGTATCTTCTTTTGCCGCAGCAATAGCGCCGGAGATATCGCCGTCTTGAATCAATTTTATTCTTGCGCCGGACTTTCTTACTTCGCTAATTAAGTTTTGATGACGTTCTCTATTGAGAATCACGACGGTAAGGTCTTCAACATATCTGTTGAGAGCCTCGGCAATTCTCTGAAGATTTTTAGAAGGACTGAGTGTTAAATCTATCGCTCCTTTTGCTTTTGGTCCGACAGCTATTTTATCCATATAAGTGTCAGGCGCATGTAAAAAATGCCCGTGGTCGGCTATAGCCATAACCGAGATGCTGTTCTGCCCGCCCTGAGCGCAAATAGTCGTTCCTTCCAACGGGTCAACCGCTATATCTACCGCCTGTCCTTTACCTGTTCCGACTTTTTCGCCTATATAAAGCATAGGCGCCTGATCTCTTTCTCCTTCACCGATAACAATTGTGCCGTCAATATCTATCCAGTCAAGCGAACTTCTCATTGAATCCACCGCAGCCTTATCGGCAGCTTTTTCATCACCTCTTCCTACATGCTTTGCAGATGCGATAGCAGCATGTTCTGTAACACGTACAAACTCAATTGTTAAGGTCTTATCATCCATTTTTAGCCATCCTTATATAATTAATATATTATTAATCAGCGCATTAATTAATATATAAATCGACATATTACATTAGTCAATATAACAAATATGATAATGTATAATTTTTAAAAAATTATCAAATTTTAATCCTTTTAATGCTTTAATCCTGTGGCAGAGGGCGCTCGGGAACACCGTCGTATTCATGCAGGTCAGACCTTAATCTTCTGAATGGTTTTTCCCTGAGCCATTCTTCAAACACCTGTCCGACTAATCCCGCAGACCTTGCTATAATAAACAATCCTTTTCCGAGTCTATAATCTAAACCCATATCTGACATTATAGCGCCTATTGCTCCGTCAACGTTGAGAGGCAATTTTTGTTCAGGCTTTTTATTTTTAAATTCTTCGGCAATCGCAACTGCAAGTTCTACATAGGCACCGCCAAAATTTAATGATTTTGCGACTGTAAGCAGTCTTGTAGTTCTAGGGTCAATTGAGTGCAGTTTATGACCGTAACCTGCCAATCTTTTTTTATTCTTAAGCGCATCTTCGACTATTTTTTTAGCCGTTTCGGCGATATTAATATTTTTAACATCTTTATCTTTTAATTCGTCTTGAAATAACTTGGCAGCTTTCTCTATAGCACCGCCGTGCGCATCTCCAAGTGTAAGTATTCCGCCGGCAACAGCTGCATTAAGAGAATTTCCGCCTGAAAATATGGTTCTCGCCGCAACGGCGGAAGGCGGAGCAATGCCTGCATCAATGCTTGAAACCAATATGGCATCAAGCATTTTTGCTTCAGCCTGATTCGGCATTTCTCCTTTTAAAAGAAGAAAACAGACGTCGGCATATGACTTATTTCCAATTAAATTATCGAGATTGTATCCGCGAATTAGAATTTTACCGTCCTGATTTGACGTTATAGCAGTGCGCCATTCTTTTGGTTTTTCATCAGACATATTAGATTTACTCCAGGATTTTGTATAATTTTTTAATTTTAATAATTAATAATTATATATAATTCTTATAATTCTTATAATTCTACTAATATAATACTATTTCTTATATTTTGCAAACATAAAATAATCAGAAATAGTAAAACAATGCCCAGATAAAAAATTAACACCTTGATATCGTAAAACATCAAGTAAAACATCAAGATGTTAATTATAAATTTACTCCGGTGAAAACTACCTATTAATAAATTAACAGGGCGAGCAGCCTGAATGCTGGTTAAAAACGACCTGTCTCAACGTACGACAGCTACACCGATATTTTTCTAAAAATATTTAATATTTAATTAAGTTAAGAAGCCTTAAGAGTGCTATAAAGAGGTTTTACATTATCGGAAGAAGTGTCTTCAAAGTCTTTTTTTACTCCGAGAGATATAAGACAATTGACTAAATCGTGATAGAATCTCGCTACTTTAACAGTACCTGTTTTTTTTCCGACTTCTTCAAGGAAATTAATCTTATCGGTAGCCTTGCCCATACCCCTTTCAACAATAGCGCCGGCATGACCGAATGCAACACCGTCCGGCATATTTTCCTGAAATACACCTGAAACAAATATTGCAAGAGGCTTAGTATATCCGCCTTTTAATATTAATTCTGCAACCTGTTCTTCGTATGTTCCTCCCGGTTCACCAAGAATTACGCAGGCATTAACATTAGTATCTTTTTCCAGTTCCGGCAGCACATCCGCAAAAGTAGTGCAGGATATAATATCTCCTCCCAGAGCAAGTGCCATATATATGCCGTATCCGCGTCTTTTAATCATTTCGGAAGTAGTTACCGTTAGCCCCCCGCTTTTTGATAAAACAACTACGGAGCCTTCTTTAAAAGCAATGCTTGGGTCTTTTCCGCCGATTGCGCCGATCCTACCCACAGAGGGCACGAAACACCCTAACGAAGTACCTCCTATAACGGTCACTCCCTTAGATTTAGCTATTTCATAAATAATAATAGAATCTCTGATAGGAACGTGTTCCGTTATTATATACATAAGTTTTATACCGTGGTTAATCAATTCCATTACCGCGTCCAGAACAGAAGTAGGCGGCACATATATAAGCCCGGTATTTACTGTTTTTTTAAATTCCGGAACTGTGAGCGCTTCTTTAACTGTATCAAAAACAGGAACTTTCAGCGCATCGTTGGGAATTCCGCCTTTACCCGGAGTAACTCCGCATTTTACTATCCCCGGATAAAGTTTTTCAGATTCTATTACAACCTGCGAAGCTTCTCTTCCTGTAATCCCGATAACTATAACGCCCGTCTCGTCATTTAAATATTTAGTGCCTTTCATAATTTAATTATCTCCATGTCTGTTATAATCTGATATTTAAATAATTTTTCTTTCTTTTAATATATCGTAAAGTTTTTGAGGAGCGGCCGTTAAAGGAAGCTCTGAATCATAAATTACAGCTTCTATATTATTTTTTACAAAACAGTCGTTTAACATCTGCAATCCTTTTTTGTATTCAGGACCGCTCCTTCTTACAACCCATATTATTCCTTGAGGAAAAGTCCCTGCCTCTATCATTTCTTCGATGGCGGAAACAAGACCCTCTCCAAGCGTCACGTCAATTCTGGTATTGCTTGCAGTGCCTCCGCAGACGAGGACGGCTTTTAATCCCGGCTTGGATAAAATTATTTTGGTTATTTTATTCATTTTTTCCGCCGGCGGATTGCCGCCGATATCTGTCAGATTTGCCGGTTTTAATCCGAGTGCGATAACCGTTTCTGCCGTAATTGTGGAGCCGCCTCCGCCGAAAGTCATAAGAGCAATATTACCGTCAAGTTCGACATAAGAACCTGCTTTCCCACGATGGTCGTCCCTGTCTATAAGATGGGCTGCCGATTCCCTTTCCGTTAACGGTCTTCCCATTGACCCTCTTGCCGAATATATCTTTGACGGCGCGATTCGTGCGTCGTCGTCAATTATTGTTACGGCATCAAGAGCGAGTATTTTTTGTTTTCCAGGGACTTTTTTATCCTCAACAATAGCTATCGGATTAACTTCCACTAGCCTTGCTTCTGAACTCCAGAAACCGTGATACATATTTGCAACAACTTCAGAAAGCTGCCTTAGAATTTCTTTATCCTGCAATCCAATTTCAAGAAGAATCTCTCTAACTTTGTAAGCAAAAAGCCCTTCCAGCGGGTCAATATCAAACGTAAAAATTTTTGCAGGCTCCTGTTCTTCAATTTCCATACCGCCTTGCAAGGAAATTACAAGCACAGGCTTTCTATGCTTTGAAGAATATGTAAAACTTACATAAAGTTCTTTCAATATTGAAGCCTTTTCCTGCAAAATAACGCTTACAGGCATTTCCCCATAAACATCGCTGGACATTAAAGCCTTCACTTGTTCGTTTGCTTCATCTCCGGTCGACGCAAATTTAACGGCTCCAGCCTTGCCCCTTTTCCCGACCAGAACCTGAGATTTCAAAACAACATCGCCATACTGGTCAACAAAATCCTCGACATTTTGCCCGGGATGTTGAACTACTAAATATTTAGGAGTAGGGACACCGTATTTTTTAAATATCGCGTCATATGTTTCATATTCATAAAGTTTCATAAGTAAATACCTCCATTAATATCAGGGTTCTATTCTAAGAAGTGCATCTGCAGGGGTTATATTGTCGCCGGCTTTAACATAAATAGCTTTTACCGTCCCTGATATCGGAGCATGAATTTCATTTTCCATTTTCATTGCTTCCACTATTGCTATTGTTTGACCCTTTTCAACCTTATCGGCTTCTTTGACAAGAATTTTTGCGACTCTGCCGGATATCGGGGCAGTAGCGTCACCTTCCTGAAGAACATTACGCTGCGCCGTTGATTGTGCTCCTGGTGTTCTGCACTGGGAATAATTGCCGCCACCTACTGCAGCTTCAACTTTTGAATAAAGCTGAACTTCTTCAAGTTTGCCTTGTACTCTCACGTAATATTTTCTTGGTTTTCCCTGTTCCTGGCTTGGAGAAACGCCTTCTACTTTAACGCTGAATTTATCGCCATGATATGTAATGTCAAACTCTACAGGAGCTGCATTTTCCATAACACCCGGCTGCGTTTCTATCATTTCCTCAGCGCCGGCAATAACATCAGACACAAGACCTCCGCTCTCTCTGGCCTTTAAAAATTCCATTCCCTGCATCGGGAAAAGTACATATAAAAGTATATCTTCATCTGATTTTGCTAATATTCCGACTTCCTTAACGGCATTATCCCATTCGTTTGCGTCCGCGCTTTCGCTGGGCTTTTTGCTGTAATCAGGTTTTTTGTCCGGTCCCAAAATTTTAGTAACAAGTTCCTTAGACACCGTTCCTGGAGGCATTCCATATTTTCCGGCTACATAGTCTCTGACTTCCTTTGTAATAATTTTATATCTTTCTCCTGAAATAACGTTCAAAACAGCCTGAACGCCGACTATCTGAGAAGACGGAGTAAGAAGAGGCGGATAGCCAAGGTCCTTTTCCACTATAGGGGTTTCCTTTAAAACTTCTTCTATTCTATCTGAAGCATTAGCTTCTTTTAACTGCGCCACCATATTTGAAATCATGCCGCCGGGGATTTTATGAATTAAAACCTTAGCGTTTACCCCGCCGTATTCTGTTTCGTATTTTTTATAATCCTTCCTTATCCCCGACATTATAGCAGCTGCTTCTTCTAAAATTTTAATATCTATGCCGGTATCATAAGGCGTACCCTGCAAAGCTGCAACAACGCTTTCAGTTGCGGGGTGAGAAGAACCGAAAGCCAAAGGTGATAAAACCGTATCCAGCATATCCACGCCTGCATAGATAGCCATCATATGGTTCATTATTGCCGTTCCGCTCATATCGTGATTATGAAGTAAAACCTTTATTTTATCGCCGACTTTATCTTTTATGCTTTTTATAATATTATACGTATCTAAAGGCATCATGATACCTGTTGCATCTTTGAATGATATCCAGTCTGGAGCAATCTCGATAAGCTCATCGGCATATTGCATCCATTTTTCGTAAGTGTGAACAGGGCTTTTCGTGTAGCTTATTTCGGCGTGGCACTCGCCGCCCAGTTCTTTTACCGCCTTGCAGGCAACTTCAATATTTCTGTTATCGTTCAGCGAATCGAAAACTCTAAAAACTGTTATTCCGTTTTTAAGCGCTTTTTCCACAAACTTATACACTACTTTATCCGCTCTAGGTCTATAGCCGACTATGCTCTGACCGCGGAACAGCATCTGAAGTTTTGTTTTGGGCATTACTTCTTTTATGCGTCTCAGTCTTTCCCACGGGTCTTCTTTCAAGTACCTGAGGCAAACATCGTATGTAGCTCCTCCCCACATCTCAAAAGCATACAAACCGGCTTTGTCCATTTTTTCGCATAACGGAATTAAATCATCGGTCTTAACCCTTGTTGCTAACTTGCATTGAATCCCGTCTCTTGCCGTTAAATCAGTTATTAATATTTTCTTTGGCTTTGCCGCTTCAATCTTACCTTCTTTCAACATTTCTTCAATAGTTTCGATAGTGCTCATTGATATCCTCCTATAAACCGTGATAGGCTGCAAGCGCAGCGCTTATAAATGCAACATAGTCTTCTTTGTCTTTAACTTCGTCATAATTAAAAACTTCAGGATGTTCTTCTAAATATTTTGTAGTAAATAAACCTGTTTTAAAATCTTCCTGCTGAATTATTTGTTTAAGAATCGGTATAGTAGTTTTTATGCCGCTTATTTCATAAGAATCCAGAGCTATTTTTGTTTTTTGTATCGCTTCTTCAAATGTTTTTCCCCAGCATATTAATTTAGCAATCAGAGAATCATAATATGGCGTAACTTCAAAGCCGACTGAAACAGCGCTTTCAACCCTGATGTTATTGCCTCCCGGCACATAATATCTCTCTACCGTGCCGATACTCGGACGGAAATCATGTTTAGAATCCTCGGCATTTATTCGACATTCTATCGCAAATCCGTTTAATTTTACGTCTTCCTGTTTTATCTCAAGCTTTTGACCGGCGGCTATCTTGATTTGCTCTTTTACTATATCGACACCTGTGATCATTTCGGTAACAGGATGCTCAACCTGCACCCTTGTATTCATTTCAATAAAATAAGTATTACCCTGCAAATCCGAAACGTTCTCGATGGTACCTGCGCTGTAATAACCTATCTGCTTACATGCATTCACCATAGCATCGCCGTAAAACTTACGTTTTTCTTCGGTAAGTATTATAGAAGGTGCTATTTCAATCATCTTTTGATTTTTTCTCTGAATTGAACAGTCTCTTTCACCAAGATGAATTACATTACCGTATTTATCTCCAAGAATTTGAAACTCGGTGTGCTTCGGGTTCTCAATAAATTTTTCTAAAAGCAGGTCACCGTTTCCAAATGCCTTTTTGGCTTCCGAATAAGCGCTTTCATAGTTCTTTTTCAATTCTTCTTCATTTTTGCATAGCCTGATACCGCGTCCGCCGCCGCCTGCCGTAGCCTTAAGAAGGATAGGGTAAGTAATTTCTTTAGCAATTTCAATAGCTTCTTCTAAAGATTTCAAAATACCGTCGCTCCCCGGAACTGTAGCAACCCCAAATCTTTTCATAACCTCTTTTGAGCGCGCCTTATCACCCATTAAGGCAATAACTTTCGAAGACGGGCCTATGAAATTAACATTGTTATCCTCGGCAGCCTTTGCAAATTCTGCATTTTCCGCCAGAAAACCGTATCCGGGATGAACCGCATCCGCGCCTATTGATTTTGCCAAGTCAATAATAAGCTCGTAATTTAAATAGGCATCCAAGGGATTAGCTCCCAGCATATATGCTTCATCTGCCATTTTTACGTGTCTTGCCGTCGGCTCGACTTCGGAAAAAATTGCAGCCGTCGGAATATCCAGTTCTTTAGCCGCCCTGATAATTCTGCAGGCTATTTCTCCCCGATTTGCTATAAGAATTTTCTTGAACATAATTATATATTGCCCTCCATAATTGTTTATTATCCAGAGTATTGCTTACTGCACTATCTTAAAGGAATATGAAATAGGAGCTACTTGATTTATCAGATAAGCAATGCTGCATGTCTTATTAAGAGCTTCCTCGATAGCTTTCGTAACATCTTCGTCGGTAAGTTCTTTAGCTTTTATGATAAAAGATAAAGAAATCTTTGTGAAAACTTTAGGAGAAGTTTCTTTTCGTTCGCTGTCGGTATCCACTATAATATCTTCTATATGCTTACCGCTTTTATGAAGAGCTTCGTAAACATGAATACCCATACACCCTGCAATAGAATAAAGAAAAAGTTCAGGCGGTCTTACCCCTCTGCCTTTTCCGCCGACGTATCCTGCCGCGTCAATGTTTATTTCGCCTGAGTCGCCTGAGCCGATAAAATGAAAATCTTCTTTCTGTCTAACCGATAATTTCATAATTCACCCCCAAAATTTTGTTGCATAGTTTATATTTCAATTAGAATAGCCTCGCCAAACTCGGCAGTCTTAAGCTCCGTTGCCTCTTTACCCATTTTTTTAAATCCATAAAACATATCGCTTGTACCTTTACGCTGTTCTATAACGCTTTTTACAGCTTTATAAATAAGGTCTGCAGCTTCTTTAAAGCCGATGTATTCAAGCATCATAGCGCCTGATAAAGTAATAGATAAAGGATTTGCCATACCTTTTCCGGCAATGTCCATGCCGACTCCGTGAGTACTTTCAAAAAGAGCGTAACCGTCTCCGATATTTCCGCTTGGAACAAAACCAGGTCCTCCTACGAGAGCAGAAGCAAGGTCTGATATATAATCGCCGTTCAAATTCTGGGTAATGATAACATCATAAGCATCAGGCTTTAAAACTAACTGCATAAGCATCTGGTCGGTTATGACTTTGGAAAGTTTTATCTGATTGCCGGCAACCGGTCCTGCCGATATTTTATCCTTAAATTCATCTTCTTTCGCTACTTCAAAAGCCCAATTCATAAAAGCGCCTTCGGTAGCTTTCATAATATTACCTTTTCCGGCTACCGCAATCGATTTTTTATTATTCTCTATGGCATATCTGAAAGCTTTTCTTACATGCCTTTTTGTTTTAAATTCACTCATAGGTTTAACGGTAATACCCGCATCTTCAGGAATAGCGTCCGATTTTACGCCCATTTCATTGATAAAAAACTCCCGCACTTTTTTTGCTCCGTCTGATTTCGGCATATATTCTATGGACATATAAACATCGTCTGAATTTTCCCTGAAAACCGTTACATTTACCCGTCCGGCATCTGGTATAGGCGACGGCTGTCCAAGATAGTAGACCGGTCTTATTGCCGAGTAAAAATCCATGGACTGCCTTAGAATCGAATTAAGAGACTTTCCCGGTTTGCCGACAGGAGTGCCGAGAGGTCCTTTTATAGAAACAACGCTCTGTTTTAAAATCTCCAACGTTGCTTCGGGCATTCTTTCTAATCCGTTCTTTTCAGCTTTGTCTCCAGCCAGAGCTTCAACCCAATAAATAACTTTTGAGCCGTTATATGCTTTTTTTACGGCGCTATTTAAAACTTTATGCATTACCGGAACAATTTCAGGACCTATTCCGTCTCCTTCAATATAAGGAATTATAGGGTTATGAGGTATTTCTAATGTTTTATCCTCTTTTAGCTTAATAAAACTTCCTTCTTTTGGAATACATACTTTACTATCCCATTTAAACACATTTTCGTTCATTCCGTGTTCTCCTAATTTAATAGCATAACAAAAATATATAAATAAATAGATAAAACGAATTTAAGTTATTACAGAGATTATATTTTAATAAAACATTTTTTTAAAAGCAACTAAAAAATACAATTTGCCGTTAAAAATTTTAAAATAATCAGATTTGGCTATATATTCATTTGTAAAAATTCATTAGTCGATAGAAATGCTAACATAATATGATTTAGCAATGTATTTATTTATAAGAATTCATTAAAAGAATTTAAAAAATTTTTAAATAGTTTAGCACCTGAGTCAAAAAATAAACCGGTGTTTTGAGAATTTTTTTCGGAAAAATTAGACGCATGATATTTAAAATGCGTATCTTTCATCGACGGCGAAAAAGCGCAAAAAGGGACAGGTCCTGCGGTGTGTTTTTTCAATTTTACCGGATTATAATGGTCGGGTAAAATCATAATAATAAAATCCTGATATTTTTTAACTCCTTTAAGGACGCCGCCGACTATATATTTATCAAAATCCTGTATAGCCTGTATTTTTTTTTCAATGCTGCCTTCATGGGACGCCTCGTCTGGAGCCTCTACATGGATATATACAAAATCGCCTGAATTTAGTGAATTTAAACCGTATTCGACTTTGCCTTTATAATTTGTGTCAAGATATCCTGTAGCCCCTGGAACATCAATAGAATTTAGTCCTGCGTATTTTCCTATTCCTTTCACAAGGTCAACCGCGGATATGACGGAACCTTCTATTCCGTACTCTTCCTTCATAGTGGGCATAGTAGGCCTGTGTCCTTGTCCCCATAGCCATATAGAATTTGCAGGAAGCTTGCCGGAAGCTATTCTTGCTTTATTAACATCGTGATTTTTAAGTATATCCTCTGCTTTTTTCATTATTTCCAGCAAAATACCGCTTGATGAATTTCCGTGGGGCAGATATTCGTCTATTTGCAAATCCGGTATATCATGAGGAGCTACGGTCTGCAGCCCTTTTATGTCAAGAGAATTTTTTGCAACCATAAGGTGTCTATAGCTGACGCCGGGATAAAATTGAAAATCAGCGCCGCCTAATTCTTTTTGTAATGTCTCCAATATGCTCTTTGCTTCTTCCGTAGTGATATGTCCGCCGGAATAATCATGCATAATTCTTTTTCCGTTTTCATCAAGTATATTGACAAGATTAAGTCTGAAAGCGACATCGCTGTCCATAAGCTCAATGCCCATGCTCATAGCTTCTAAGGGAGACCTTCCCGTATAATATTTAACCGGGTCATACCCTAAGATACTCATAGAACCGATATCGCTTCCCGGAAGACAGTCGTCGGGAATTGTCTTGACAAGTCCCGTAATGCCGTTAGAAGCAATATAATCCATGTTGGGTGTTGAGGCGAAATCAAGCGGAGATTTATTATTCAGCTCTGTTAAAGGAAAATCAGCCATACCGTCAGGACACAGAATAATATATTTTTTTTCTTTTTCCATATTTTCAATCTCTCCATATTTATTTACTTTATGTTATTTATTATCTATTTATTATTATTTATTTATTTTATGTATTATATTTATTATCTATTGCTAAATAAGCTCCATTGTCTTCAAGACTGATTTTTTATCACATGGAACAACTATCGGCTCGCTTGAAACTTTTATTGCATTTTGCGGGTCTTTGAGTCCGTGTCCTGTTAAAGTCAAAACACAGACATCGCCTTTTTTGAAAAATCCGCGTTTATTTAACTGAATTAAACCGGCTAACGTTATAGCCGAAGCGGGTTCGCAAAATATTCCTTCTGTTCTTGCAAGCAGAGCATAAGCGGAAAGCAAATCTTCATCCGTCACCGCTTCAATTAGCCCTCCAGATTCTTCTTTTGCCTTAACCGCTTTTTGCCAGCTTGCGGGGTTTCCTATTCTTATAGCGGTGGCAATAGTATGCGGTTCTTTAACTATATGATTGAGTACTATGGGCGCAGCTCCTGCAGCTTGAAAGCCGAGCATTTTAGGCAAGTTTTGAATTTTTCCGGCTTGCTTATATTCTTTATAACCATTCCAGTATGCAGTAATATTGCCTGCATTACCTACCGGAAGTATATGATAGTCGGGAGCTTTCCCAAGTTCGTCCGCTATTTCAAAGCTGGCTGTTTTCTGTCCTTCTATGCGATAGGGATTAACCGAATTTACCAAAGTCACTTCAAATTCTTCCGATATTTCTTTGGCTATAATAAGCGCATCGTCAAAATTTCCCTGAATTTGCATGACAACCGAACCATGCATGAGTGCCTGAGAAAGTTTACCCATCGCAATTTTACCTTCAGGAATAAGCACGAATGATTTTATACCGGCTCTGGCGGCATAAGCGGCGGCGGCGGCAGAAGTATTGCCGGTAGAAGCGCATATTATCGCTTTTGAACCGTCCGCTACGGCTTTTGATACAGCCATAGTCATTCCTCTATCCTTAAAAGAACCGGTCGGGTTTAACCCTTCATATTTGAAATAAATTTCAATATCAGGGTTTATAATTTTATAAACATTTCTTGATTTAATGAGAGGTGTATTTCCCTCATTAATGCTTATAATAAACTCGTCGTCTATCTCCGGTAAAAATTCACGATATTTTTTTATAATACCTTCGTATTTCCGCGGCTGCAAAATTAACCCCCCATAATATGATTCACAATATTAATTAAATAAGATGTTATTTTAGTTTACGTTATCTTCAATTCTCAAAATCATAGTTTTCGCAAGAATAATATCTAATTTGTCGCATAATTCTATACTTTTTAATAATTCTTCTTCATTTGCTTCGTGAGTGGTTATAACTATAGGAACAGAACCGTCTATCTTCCTGCCCTGCTGAATCATCGAACTTATGCTGATTGAATTGTCTCCGAGAATCTTAGAAATTTTAGCAAGGACGCCCGGTCTGTCCATTGCTGAAAATCTTAAATAGTATCGCGATATTATGTCCTTTTTCCTTTTTATCTGAACTTTATTTGAACTTTCATTAAGAAAAATATCATGATGTTTTTCACTGTTTATAATTTTTCCGCCTATTTCAATAAAATCTCCCATAACCGCGCTTGCAGTTGCCATACCGCCTGCGCCGTAACCGGTCAGGCTTATGGGGCCTGCAAATTTTGCGTTCAGAAAAAATGCGTTAAATACCCCATCCACGTTTGATAATAAACTGGCTGAAGGAATAAGGGTCGGATGCACTCTTATCTCTATTTTTGAATCATCATTTTTAAGAATACCTAAAAGTTTAATTTTATATCCAAGGTCACGCGCAAAACAAATATCTATATCGCTGACCTCTTTAATTCCTTCTATTATAACGTCTTTTAACGATATGCTCGCAGCAAATGCAAGCCTGCCTAATATAACTAATTTATGGGCGCTGTCGATTCCGTTTATGTCGAAAGAAGGGTCTGCTTCGGCATAGCCTTTTTCCTGAGCTTTTTTTAGTATATCGTCAAACTTTCCGCCTTCATTCGTCATCTTTGATAAAATATAGTTTGACGTTCCGTTTATTATAGAAAACACGGACGTTATTGAATCTCCGGCAAGACCATTTTTTATTGACCTTAAAATAGGAATGCCGCCACCGACTGCAGCCTCAAACCCGATATGCGCATTATGTTTTTTGCATAATTTAAATATCCCTTCCCCATGCTCCGCTAAAAGGGCTTTATTTGCAGTTATAACGCTTTTACCGTTTTTTATGGCTTTTTCGATATACTCTTTAGCAGGGTCAATTCCACCCATAAGTTCAACTATTACATTTATACTTTTATCGTTTAAAATATCATCTGCATTATTGACCATTAAATTGCCGATGTTATCAATTGACGGATTTCTATTTCCCCGTGTAAATATCTTTTTTATCGTCACATCGGCGGAAAGCATTGCTTCTATTTCTTTTTTACGGATATCTAATATCCTGTAAAAACTCCCGCCCACGGTTCCGAAGCCGAAAAGTCCTATATTAATCTTATTGCCGACACCTTTACTGATATCTTTATTTTCCATATTTTTAAGTTCCATAATTACCTTGGCAATTACGTTAATAAAATAATTACCTTTAGTTAATTTTTTATTTATTGTTTTATTTATTTATTTGTTTATTTTAGTTTTATTTATTATTCTAGATTTTGCATTCTTGTCTATGTACTCTTCATGTACCTTTATAGTGAATTTATCTATAATAAATATCCTCTCAAAATCACGCATGATGCAAATCGGACTGGCTGTTCAAAAAATGTTTAACCCCTTTAGCCGCCTGTCTTATACGCATTTCGTTTTCCACAAGGGCAAACCTGACATACTGGTCGCCGTATTCGCCAAACCCTATTCCAGGGGATACCGCCACCTTTCCTTTTTCTAAAAGCATTTTGGAAAATTCCAGAGAACCTATGCCTGCACTCAAATAATGTTCCGGTATTTTAGCCCAGACAAACATTGTAGCCTTAGGTTTTTCAATATGCCATCCTGCATTATTGAAACTTTCAATTAAAACATCTCTCCTTTTCTTATAATGTTCAACCATCTTGCTTATTGCATCGTGCTTATATTCTTCATTTAAAGCAATAATGGAAGCTATTTGGATAGGCTGAAACATACCGTAGTCAAGATAGCTTTTTATTCTTGACAGCGCATTTATCAATGTCTGATTGCCTAGCGCGTAGCCGACTCTGAATCCTGCCATGCTGTAGCTTTTAGACATGGTAAAAAATTCGACTCCCACGTCCTTAGCCCCTTTCGCTTGTAAAAAACTGGGGGATTTGTATCCGTCAAAAGTAAGGTCTGCGTATGCATGGTCATGAATAATATAAATACCGTTTTCCTTTGCAAAATCCACCAATTTTTCAAAAAAATCTATATCTACCGTTATGGTCGTCGGATTATGCGGAAAACTTAATATAATCATCTTAGGTTTAGGCCATGTTTGTTTTAAAGCAGTCATAAGATTTTCAAAAAAATCTTCCCCGGGCACTAACGGAATACTCCTGACATCGCCGCCTGCAATAATAACGGAATAGGCATGTATCGGATAAGACGGATTCGGGACAAACGCAACATCCCCTTTGTTAATGGTAGCCAGCATTAAATGGCTCAGGCCTTCTTTAATACCCATTGTAACTATCGCTTCGCTGTCAGGGTCTAAATCTACATCATAATTTCTTTTATACATATTGCATATGGCAACCCGCAGTTTGTATATACCCTTAGAAACAGAATACCTGTGATTTTTCGAATTTCGGGATGCTTCAACTAATTTTTCTATAATATAGTCCGGAGTCGGGGAATCGGGGTTTCCCATACCGAGGTCTATTATGTCTTCTCCTTTCTTTCTCGCTTCAGCCTTAATCTTATTAACCTCCGCAAAAACATAAGGCGGAAGTCTTTTAATTGTTTCAAAATCTTCGGTCATAATTTATATCACCCGGTTTAATTTATTATTGTTTTTAAGTTTGATACGTTTTTAAGTTTAATACGTTTAATATTCATTAATTATTGAAATTTAATGTCGTTGCGGTTTTAAAGTTTAATGTTAATTTAATGTCCCTTAAATCTTAAAGCTGTCGTTATTTTTAATTTTAGTAATTATTGAAGCTTAACACTGTTGTTGTAAAATTTTTCAGCTCCGAAAGAACTTCTCACTAATGGGGCAGAAAAGACATTTTTTATCCCTTTGTTTTTTGCATACTCTCTATATTCAATAAACATTTTAAGTGGAACATATTCCTTAACCTCGATATTTTTCACTGAAGGTCTCATATACTGTCCGATAGTCATAAAGTCTACATTTACCGACGCTATATCGTCAATTGTCTTAAAAACATCATCTTTGCTTTCTCCGAGACCAACCATTATACCGGATTTTGTCTGTATATGCGGACGTTCTTTTTTAACAAAATCAAGTATACCCAAAGAACGTGCATAAGAGCTTTGCGGTCTTACGGTATCGTAAAGTTTTTCAACAGTTTCAATGTTATGTCCGAAGATATCTACGCCTGAGTCAAAAACAACGTTAATTGAATTTTTATTTCCCATAAAATCAGAAGTTAAAACTTCGACAATTTTACAATTAGTTCCGGATTTTATAGCTTTAACTGCCGCAGCAATTATCGATGCCCCGCCGTCATATATATCGTCCCGTGCAACCATTGTTATAACTGCGTGATTCAATTTTAAAGCCTTAACTGCATATGCTATATTTTCCGGTTCAGACATGTCAACATAAGATTTTTCATCATATCCAATGTTACAGAAAGGACACTGCCTTGTGCATTTATCGCCGAGCATAAGAAATGTGGCAGTTTTATTAGAAAAACAAAGATTTAAATTAGGACACCTTGAAGACGAGCATACTGTATTCAAACCTTTTTCTTTGATTATTTTAGAGGTAGAATAAATATCTTTTCTTGATTTTATTTTTAATATCTCATTTCTTATATGAGAAGGAATTCTCTGATTCATGAAAAGATTATAAATTTTAATGTAACATAATGTGATATAAATATATAAAAATATAAACTTAAGCTTCAATTGTATAACATTATAACAAAAAAATAAAATCAAATTTTTGTTATCCTAAAATTTTATCTTAAGCATCCTTTTCTAGTGTATTTTTATATAAACTTGATTCATATTATGATATATATCATAATATATCGATTAATTTCAATACTTTTTATTAATCAGGTTAATTAGTATTAATTGAGAACAGATGTCTATTTTTTATAAACTAAAACAATAAAATAAAAATGACTGAAAACGAAATATACAAACTTGATGAATACTTTATGAAAGCCGCAATAGAAGAAGCAGCCAACTCATACCAAATGGGGGAAGTTCCTGTCGGAGCCGTCATAGTAAAAAACAATAAAATAATTTCAGCTTCTTCAAACAGCGTAGAAAAGGATTTATCGTCTGTTATGCATGCCGAAATCAAAGCAATTATGTCAGCGCAAAAAGTATTAAATTCATGGAGGCTAAGCGGCTGTACTCTATATGTAACATTAGAACCTTGTTTAATGTGCTGCGGAGCAATAATATTGTCCAGAATGGATAAAGTAATTTATGCTGCCGACGACCCTAAAGCCGGAGCAGTCAATTCTTTATATAACACTTTGTCCGACAAAAGATTAAACCATAATACGGAAATTCTTAGCGGTATTTTGAAGGAAGAATCATCTGCTTTATTAAAAAAATTTTTCCAGGCAAAAAGAAATAAGGGAAACCGCGATTAGGAAAATGGTGTCTGTCCCCAATTTTGTCCATATTCCTAATTTTCTGCTATGCGCCTGTTTCTGCCATTTTACTTTCATTTTTTGCATATCTGCTATAAGTATAAACTCCGCCTGTCAGGAGTATATTCGTAATTATAATGACCAAAAAAGCATATTCTGGAAAATCCTGAGTTCCGGCAACTCCGGCATTTAGAGGCATATAAGCCATTATTGCCGTTGCAAGTGCGCGCCCTATCATTGACCATAAAAAGTATTTTTCTCTTTTCGGAAGCGCATCCTCTTTCTTCTTTTTTAAATTTTCTAAGTAAAATGTTAAAGAAGCGCTTATATACCTTCCTGCTACTATCATTATTATAATAATAAAAAGTCTGTCGGCAAATTCCCAGCCTATGTGTGATAATTCTACTACAACACCTAAAAATACGAAAAAAAGCGTCCTTATTAAAAACGAGAACTCATAGTTAAACTGTTTTATGGAAGAATCTTTTAAACTCATTTTGAAAAAATTAACTTTCAACCTGGTCAGCAGTTCTTCATTCCCCATTACTATTCCGAAAACTAATATAGCTATTGCTCCGTTGCCTTTAACAAAATGGATTATCAGATACAGTATCAGCATGCCTCCGAATGTAATGGAATAGGCATATTTTGTTTTTGAAATATATTTTAATAAAACGAACCATATAATTCCAAATGCAATTGCTATAACTGATGAAATTCCGAAAGAATAAAGAAGACTCCCCGCCGTGGATAAATAGTTAACGGCTGCCGATGAATTTTTTGCGAAATTTATTAAAACTATTAAGATTATTATTGCGAATGCGTCATTAAACGTAGATTCAATTGCTATCACCGTTTTATTTTTAGCGCTTGCGTTTATATTAGACAGAAGGGGCATTATAACGGTAGAGCTGGAGCATGAGACAATAGTGCCTAACATCAACGACTGCATCACATCTCCGCCTCCCATAATATAAAAAAAACTGCCTACAAGCACTATTGAAAGAAAAAGACCGATTAGAATCAGAATCATTGAATATATGGAACTTTTGAAAACAGTTATAAAATTGAGTTCGAGTCCGCCGGAAAACATTATGAGAATAAGAACCAAAGTGCTTAAATACGGTGCAAAATCTATAAAAAGCTGCTGATTGAAAATATGGTAAATAGGACCTAAAATAAGACCTGCCAGCATTAAAAATAAAATGGACGGAATTTTGGTAAAGGAGAAAAACATCTCTCCAACAAAACCGAGAAGAATAACTATTCCGATAATCCCTATAGCTATTGACGGGCTCATAGTGAAATTAACATCATTATTTTATTATATTATATGAATTATAATAGTATATGTTTGAATAAATATCAATACCAACTTATTATTTTATTGCTATTTTATTGCTATAAAAATTTATAAAATTTTTGCTTGACATAAATTTTTAATAATAGGATAATTTAAAAAAATAAAGATATAGCATATATTAATGTATGTTAATATAGATAGCATTTTTTTATGCAGCGCATATAGCGCATATTTTTTATATTATAAATTATTATTAATAGTTATTAAGCATAATTAACTTAATTTAACTTAGGATAATCGCATATAATATAAAAACTAATTTAATTATTTGTTATTACGGAGGCTTTATGCAAAGTGAACCTGGTGGCAGTAGCAGCGGTCATTGCTTTAAAATAATTATTAAAATTAAAACTAAGGCAGCGCATATCAGCAAATACAAATAATAAATTAAATATAAATTAATAATCAATTCAGTTATTTTCCTCCGATTTCCTATAACTTAATTTATCTTAATTGA
Source organism: bacterium (assembly GCA_021794475.1). Taxonomy (GTDB): domain Bacteria; phylum SZUA-79; class SZUA-79; order Acidulodesulfobacterales; family Acidulodesulfobacteraceae; genus Acididesulfobacter. The sequence continues at coordinate 42,051 of JAJYQS010000101.1, forward strand.
TTTTTAACGGTATTTATTGTATTTGCTCTATGCTCTATATTGCAAATACAGATGTCAATGTTAGAAATTAACGGATAAATTTTACCGCTTGTTTGCTTTTTTTTATCAATAAAATAAAAAATAAAGATACGGATAAAAATAGAAAGATTTAAATTAATTCAATAAAATAACTTGACGAATTAATCAAATAAATTAAACCAGTCTGCTAAACACGCATATGGCTTTTTTATAATATCTATTTTATATCTATCTATCTGATATATTTGACTTATTTATATCATAATATGTCTAACTTATTTATATCTTTATTTCCTTATTATTTTATTTCTTATATTTTTATGTGTTTAAAAAAAGTAAATCTTCGGTATTACTTTACTCGTCTTTCACTGCTTTCCTATTTTGCCTTTATAATTTGTTTTAATAACCTGTTTTAATAATTTTAATAATTAAAATTTACTAAAAGTTAATAAGTTAATAAGTTAATAGACTATAAAATATAATCGTTCCGACAGTAAGTAAGTAACTCATGCTATTTTATACATTGGCACATTTATTTATACGTCTATGCGCATTAACATCTGCATTATCATCTATTATGTTAATTTATAATTGCAAATTATGGGGGATTCCGCTATGAAAGATATGAAAGATATTAAAGATAAATTAGACGAACTTCCAATCGATATTAAATTAAGGGCAGTCGATAGATTAAAGATTCATATAATGAGACAAAAATACGGATATTTCTCAAGGCTTTGTCTGCTTCTTTCTCTTATCGGTCCCGGCATCCTTGTAATGATAGCAGACAATGACGCCGGCGGTGTAATTACTTACGCTCAGACAGGGTCAATTTTCGGTCTCGGATTTTTTATTCCTTTTATGGTCTTAATGCTTCCGGTTGCATATATAGTCCAGGAAATGACCGTCAGGCTGGGGGCAGTTACTCACAGGGGTCATGCCGAAATGATCTGGAAAAGATACGGAAAATTTTGGGGCGCGTTCTCGTTAGCCGACTTGGTTATCGCAAATATTTTAACTTTAATCACGGAGTTTATCGGAATAACTTTAGGAATGCAATTTTTTGGTGTTTCTCCGGTTGTTTCTTCTATTGTCGCTTTAATTGTAGTTTTTTCAATACAGCTGTTTTTGAGATATTATACATGGGAATGGATTAGTCTTAGTATTGCCGCATTAAATTTGATTTTTGTTCCATTGGTATTTTTTGTGCCGCATCTTCACTGGAATGCGGTTGCCGATAGTTTTAAAACATGGCATATAAGCGGCGGCGTCAGCTCATTGTTTATTTATGTAGTCCTTGCAAATTTGGGTACTACGATAGCCCCCTGGATGCTGTTTTTTCAGCAGTCTTCAGTTGTAGATAAAGGATTAACCGTAAAAGATATAAGGGACGGGCAGATAGATACATTTGTAGGTTCTTTTTTTATGGTGGCGGTAGCCATTGCAATAGTTATCATAACCGGTTCCGTAGTGCATGGAGTTCAGGGCAGTTCTAATATGAGTATTGACCAGATATTGCATATAATTTCCATAAAAATGGGGATTATTCCGATGAAATTATTTGCACTAGGATTAATAGAAGCAGGTTTAATTGCAACAATTGCAATATCTGCAAGCACTTCGTGGGCCGCCGGAGAAGCACTGGGCTGGCCTAAAAGTATAAATCTTCCTCCGCTTCAGGGATGGTATTTTTATTTACCCGGGTTAATAAGCGTTTTAATTGCCGGCGGCGTTGTTTTAATACCGAATATTCCGTTAGGTTTTTTAAACTTAACTGTTCAGGTTGTGGCTTCTATATTTATGCCGGCTGCAATGCTGTTCTTACTCCTGCTGCTGAACGATAAAGAAATTATGGGAGAGCATACAAATAAAAAATGGCAAAACATTTCGGCTTTTATAATAGTCGGATTTTTAATAATAATGAACGGATTATATGGAATAACCGTGGTATTTCCGCATATTTTCGGATAACAAATAATTAATATTAATAGCAGGAATAACAAAAACAACGCGAAGTAAATGATGCTTATTCAAATAAAATTAAAATAACTAATAACTAATAACTAATAACTAATAACTAATAACTAATAACTAAATAAAGTATACGTTAAAATAAATATAAATAATAGTTGGAGAAACTTAAAATGGCATTAGACAATAAAAAAATAAAAAATAACCGCGAAGACAAAATGATAAAAAAATTGAACAACACTGAATCGCAAAATGGAACCAATTTGGAAGACGATTGGGACAATTTTGTGCAGGAAGAGGGGCTGATTGATTACAATAAAATCCCTCTTAAAAGAGCTGAAATAAAAGGCTGGGTCAAATTTGCCTTCTGGTTTTTACGAATTTATATAGTAGTTATGATTGTTCTTGTTATTATCGGATTTTCCAGAATTCATTAGAAAATTGGGGAAAATGGGGGGAAATGGGGACAGACACCATTTAATTATTTAATTCTAAATGGGTTTGTTAATGTTAATTATGAAAAAATTAATTTTTATATTAAAAGTTTTGAATTTTGCTATCTGCATTCAAATTATAACAGTTTGCATGCTTGTTGAGAATTCAAATGCGTTAAGCAAAATATCAGTAGGCGCCGGCAGTAATAATATAAGCAGAAGCTCCAATATTAACATTAACAGGAAGACTGAGACTATTACCGGCTTAAATGAGCAGCTTTTAGACACATCAGACATAAACTATAACATCGGCAGAAAGACTTGTATTAACTGCAGAACGCACAATCACATGCAATCCTTTAATATCAGAAATTCTAACATTAGCATGAAAGCAGGCGGCGTTGACTTTAAAAACAGCTCTTTTTTATCACAGATTAGACTTCTCGGCACATTTGCCGCTTCCTATACTTATAATTTTGCAGACCCTGTTGCAAATATTGAGTTTCCGCAAGGTAATTATAACGGAAATTATATTAACGATTATAAAGTTAACGGTTTTACTATTAACGAATTAGACCTGAGCGTTTCCAAAAATGCGTTTTCAGACGGCAGGCATGCTTTCGGTCTTGGTTTCAGGGCAACATTTGATACCGGAGAAAATATACAGGACGTAGGACCTTATACCGGCAATTATTCTTACTACATAGAGTCTCTTTATAACAGACCGCTTTATGGTTTTAGGAATTTATTTATATCTTTTGGTTTACCGATTGGAAACGGTTTGAAGATTGATATAGGCGAAAAAAATTATCTCATAGGTTTTGAATCTTACAACCTATCGAGATTATGGGAAAATACGTATTCGCCCATCACCGCCATAGAACCAGGAGAGCTGACCGGAATTTTTTTAAGCTATCCTGTTATTCCGAGAAAATTAAAAATGGTCTTCGGAACGGCTATGACAGACAATGCTATGGTACCGATAGACAGGTATCCGACATTTGAGTTTATCGCCTCATATAAGCCGTTCGATGATTTAAAATTTCACGAAGGAATAGTTTACGGAGCAGAGAATTTTGTAATATATAATAATAATTTAATACAGGATAATTTAAATAAATTTTTCTATAATTTTGCGGATGCCAAGTATAAACCGTTTCATTTCTGGACTTTTGTAATTGACTACGAAACTGGATTAAACGGAGGAATTAATAAATCAATTGTGAAAAATAGCGGCATAAATATTGACAAATTTAATTACTTAGGGGAAACGGCATCTTCGGTATATCCTGATTATTTAATTTCAACATCAAATGCAACGTATGACAAATCTCGTTTTTCAGGATTAGCCTTTTATATTCATCATTATAATTTATTAAATAATATAGGCAGATTTTCACAAACTATAAGGGAAGTCAGGGTATGGGACCCGCAGGGAATGTGGGAAGAAACCAGTATTCCGGGCGAGGCATTTAACTATTTTGATTCAACGCTGACTTTTGGTTTAAGACCGTCTTGCAGTTTTTTTAAAAATACACAGTTTAGACTGGAATTTGAAAATCAGTTAGCAAATCATAAAATTTACGGAGACGGAAACAGCATACAGAATACCGTCAATTTTATGCTCGTCAGAACATTTTAGAAAATTAGAAAAATTGGATAAACAGCCGCCGATTAATTAAGTAAAATTAATTAAATTAAAGGGGACAGACACCTTTAAATTATTTCCATAAAATTAATACGATGGGAACTATTAATATTGTAAAAATATTGACGACCTTTATCATCGGATTAATTGCCGGACCGGCAGTGTCTTTATAAGGATCGCCTACCGTATCTCCAGTAATAGCCGCTTGATGTGCAAAACTGCCCTTGCCGCCGTACGCTCCGCTTTCTATAAGTTTTTTTGCGTTATCCCATGCAGCGCCTCCGCTAGTCATTGAAATAGCAAGGAAAAGACCTGAAATTATAGTACCGAGCAAAATTCCTCCAAGAACAAGAGGCCCAAGGGTTAAACCGAAAATAACAGGGCCTGCTATAGGTATCAGTGCCGGCAATATCATCTCTTTTAAAGCAGATTTCGTGACTATATCAACGGATTTGCCGTAATCAGGTTTAGCCGTCCCTTCCATTATGCCGGGTATTTCTTTAAATTGCCTCCTTACCTCAACTACTATCTCTCCTGCGGATTTTCCGACGGCTTTCATTGCCAGCGAAGCAAATAAAAAAGGAAACATAGCGCCTATAAACAATCCTGCCAGAACGGAAGGCTGAGAAATCATAAAAATATAATGAATGGAACCATTTTCAATCAGCCTTGCATATTCTGCAAACAGCACAATTGCGGCAAGTGCGGCAGAACCTATTGCATAGCCTTTTGTAACAGCTTTCGTAGTATTGCCGACGGCATCCAACGCATCGGTAGTTTCTCTTACTTCGCTTGAAAGATTACTCATCTCGGCAATTCCTCCGGCATTATCCGTTATAGGTCCAAACGAATCTACGGAAATAATAATACCTGCCATAGAAAGCATACTGGAAGCTGCAATCGCAATACCGTAAAACCCTGCAAATCGATAAGACAAAATAATAGAAGCTGCAATAAATAAAACAGGCAGAGCCGTCGACATCTGTCCTACCGCCAGTCCGGCTATTATATTTGTGGCGTGACCGGTAGTCGAGGCCTTTGAAATAGACTTAACTGGAGCAAAATGCGTTGATGTAAAATAATCTGTTATGATAATAATAAAACCGGTAAGGAATAAACCTACCAGAGCGGCGTAATAATAATTTATAGTCGGGTAATCGCCTACCCCTTTCATAAAATACATTGTAAAAAAATAATATAAAACCGCTGAAATTATGCCTGTTGCAAACATTCCTTTATATAGGCCTTTCATTATTTTTTCTTTAGACGATGCCCCTACGAAAAAAATTCCCGCTATAGATGTAACGACCGCTATAGCGCCTAACATCAAAGGATACATCATAGTTCTTATAAGAATATTAAAATCATAATATTTGAAAATAGAATATGCTAAAAGCATTGAAGCAATTATAGTCACCGCAAAAGTTTCAAAAACATCCGCAGCCATTCCCGCACAATCCCCTACGTTATCACCTACCTGATCGGCTATAACTGCCGGATTTCTTGGGTCATCTTCAGGAATACCTTCTTCAATCTTGCCTACAAGGTCGGCTCCTACATCCGCCGCTTTGGTATATATCCCGCCGCCAAGCCTTGCAAATACGCTTATAAGACTGCAGCCGAATGCAAACCCTATCATTGAATCTAATGCGCCGCCGACCGTGCCGGTTATATAGAACGATAAATCAAGAAAAATAGAAATACCGAGAACGCCAAGACCAAGAACCATAAGCCCCGTTACCGAACCTGTTTTAAAGGCGAACTGCAGCGCCGATTTTGTTCCGTATTTTGCAATCTCGGCAGTCCTGACGTTAGCTCTCACTGCGTTAAACATACCAAAATACCCGGCTGAGGCGGAAAGAACAGCGCCGAATACAAAACCTGCCGCAGTAAGCATTCCAAATTGCGGAACCCATATGCCTCCGACTAAAATTAACAGAAAAATAATAAAACCGACTATCGCCACCGTCCTATACTGCCGATTAAGAAAAGCTTTTGCGCCTTCCTGGATAGCGGCGGCAATTTCCTGCATTTTAGGAGTTCCGTCTGAATGTTTTAATGCCCAGAATGTTATTATAACGCTGTAAATTACTGCGATAATACCGGCTATAAGTCCAAACAGGATGGAATAATCAAATATAATCATGATGAGCGCCTTTTTTATTTAGGTTATATTGGCAACTAATTAAATTAATAAACAAATTAAATTAAGCTAAAATAAAATGAAATAAAATCTGCTAATAAGTTAAATTATTTTTATTTTATGTTGAAAAATCAGTTATATAAAAAACTTATTTATATAAATAATCAACAAACACATTAACCAAAACCAATACTTAATTTAATTATACCACAATAAAGAAATAAAAAAATTTTGCTCATCTTTATAACGTCATCATCTTTTTACCGCAATAAAAAAATAACGCAAATATCTGCCGAATTATTAAGGTAAGTTCCCGTCTCTAATTTATTTTCGATTTTTTATTATTATAAATTATCGTCGGCAGCTGCTGCAGCGCTATCCGCAACGCCTGCGCCGGCTTCGGCTTCATTAAGTTTTGAGGCCTTTTCTTTTAATGCTGCAAAATAAATTGCAATAGGTCTGTATGCAAGATGCGACCATTTAGAAAACGGCACTTCAATGACGAGCATAGGAATTACTATCATTAAGTGAATCAAATATAAGTAAAAAACCCACGACGAAGGGTCTTTATAAACAACGAAAGCCCTCAGCATTATTCCTGTAAAAGCTGTCATAAAAAGCAGAACGATAAACGCCCAGTCGGTATGATGAGAAAATTTGCTTCTTTCGATTTTCTTTGTGAGTCTTTTATATGCAAAATAAATAGTTCCGAATATGAGTCCTATACTTGCATAATAATCAAATAATATAGTATGGAACAATACGTATTTATCATCAGTCTGAAACCATTTTAAGAAAACTACTATTCCTATAAATAAAGCTACATAGCTGGTCATAAGGAACACGTGCGTAAGCCAGAAATTATATTTTCCTTCGGAAAGTTTTTTAAAAAAAGTCTCTTTCTGCGCTTCTTCATCTTCGCATTTTGAGAATCTTATCTGCGTAAAAAAATTAAATATCAGCGCCCATAATTCAGTAAAATAAAGTTTAAAAGGAATCTTGACATTTTTATCGCTTAAAACAGTTTTTTTAAACATATTAAAAATAAATGAGAGCAGCAGCGCTGAAAGTATAACTATCATGGGATAATCAAAAAAATAATCTATCTTATACGCCGGAACCATTTGATTGATAGTCAGTATTTTATTGCCGCCGCCCGCACTGCCCATGACACTTGCATTGCCGCTGATATTTGCATTGGAGTGAGGGGTTAATCCAAAAAGAACAGCCCATTCTATAAATACAATCACCGCCACTATTAACAATGCAATATATTCTGCAATTTTGGATTTATAAAGCAATCTTGAAATTCCTGTCCAGTCGTAAACGGTAGTCAGCCAGCGTCGAAGCGACATCATAAGCTGTCCGGGGTCTGCTTTTCTAGGACAGAACTCGGAGCATTTTCCGCAATAATAACATAGCCAAGGGTCAAGGTCTCCTTCTAATTTATTTTTCAAACCCCACTGAGACCATATCATTTCCTTTCGCGGGAAAGGTTTATCGTCAGACGATAAAGGACATATTGCAGAACACGTGCCGCACTGAAAACATTTTTTAAAAGGACTGTCTCCGATATCCTTAATATTCTTAACAAGATTAAAATTATTAATATCGTTATCGTTACCGTTGATATTAATGCCTTTGGCGTTTTGCGAATTGCTGGACATATATTTTTATCTCCCGAAACTGAAACCTGATTATGCTATAAATAAAATAATTATAAAATAATTAATATAAACAATTATTAATAATGAAATAAGTAAAATAATTAATATTGTATAACATATAATTGCAAAGCCGTCTGCGTCTGTTCACTATATCTGCTGAAACAAACGAATAAATAATTGATTAAATAACTAAATAATTAATCAAACAAATAAATCATTAACAAAATAACTGAATAACTAAATAACAAAACCGAATAAACAGCCTATTTATTAAATAAATCAAAATTCCTTATTTAGATAGCTAATTGAATAAAAAAATTAGAATGCCTTATTTAGAATTCCTTATAGGGATTAGAACCTAAAGATTTTATTTTGTCTGCAAACTCATTTAATATATCAGGTAATTTCTTGTAATCGGAGAATTCCAGCTGAACCTGTTTTATTCTTTCAGATTCCAACACTAATCTTGTCAAAGTTTCTTTAAGATTTTCCATTCTATAAGATGCCAATTCTGAACCTTTGATGAAATGGCATTGATAATCATCTCCAAATTTACAGCCCAAAAGAAGTATTCCGTCTATTCCTCTTGAAAGAGCGTCGGCATACCATACATTATTTATAGAGCCGAGGCATCTTACCGGAATAACTCTGATATTCGACGGAAGCTGTATCTTATTCATTCCTGCAATATCAAGAGCGGGATATGCATCATTTTCACAGGCGAAGACTAATATCCTGAAATCATCTATTTTTTCAGCCTCGCCCGGAACGTTTATGCTTTTCAGCATTGAACCTATTATATCTACCGAATAATTCTTAAACGAAATAATCTTAACCGGACACGCTCCCATGCAAACCCCGCATCTTCTGCATCTTTCCGGATTTGGTTTAGGCGTGCCTTTTTCATCTTCGTCGATAGCTCCGAAAGGACATTCCTCTGTGCATCTTTTGCATTGCGTACATCTTTGCAAGTCAAAAAACGGATAAGTAGTATCATTTGACCTTGGATGTACTGCTCTGCCCTTAGAAGTCTGCTCAATGCACTGTATTGCTTTAAGAACCGCTCCTTTTGCATCGTCAACTGAAAAAACCGTATCCATCGGTGCTCTGACGGAACCGGCCGGATATATACCTGTTCTTCTCGATTCATAGGGAAAACAAATAAAATTAGAATCAGGGAAGCCGTATATAAGGTCGGGCATTTCCTTGCCCTGTCTGTATGTTAAATTAAGAAGACCGCCTTTACTGTTAGTTTTAGAGGTAGACACTGAACCGGACTGCATGGTCGTACAGCATGAAACCGTTGTAGCAGTAGCAGACGCAATAGAACTCTTTGATGATGCGGCAGGCGGCTGCACGGAAGTTCCGGTACTTTCCGGAGCAGTTTTAGGCGCAGCACCGCCTATTGCATTTATTTTTATAGCTGCAGCGGTACTTAAGGCGGCATTTGTACTGACATTGCTCTTTCCGCTGCCATTGCCTATGCTGATACTTGAAATTTTTGACGTGCCTGAAATATTGTCTTTGTTATTTAAATCTTTATCTTCATCTTTATCATTATTGCTGCTATTATTACTGTTATTAATATTAATGCTGAAACTGCTTCTGATAACGGCGGGATTAGAACCGCCTGTTTTATTATGAATTGCATTATCATTAGTTTCATTGCTGCTGCCTGCAGCTGGATTAATATTTATACTGCTTCGTTGAATATTTATACTGCTTTTAGTTGTTGTACTGCTGCCGTCAGCATTTTTATCAGCTGCCACAGCGCCATCAGGCGCCTTACTTACGGGATTAATATTTATACTGCTTCGTTGAATATTTATACTGCTTTTAGTTGTTGTCGAATCGCTGCTGCTGTTAGCATTATTGCCTGCATTACTGCTGTTATTAACGACATTATTGCTGCTGCCTGCAGCAGGATTAATGTTTATACTGCTTCGTTGAATATTTATACTGCTTTTAGTTGTTGATGCGTTTATATTTTTGTTTGCATTTATATCTATATTAGTATTAGTATTTACATTTGTGTCTGCATTGCTTGGATTTGTATTTTTATTTTCCGCGGAAACGGCGTTCATACCCGGAATGCTAATTTTTGATGTTTTTACAGATATAGACGAAGTTTTCTGATTTGCTCCGCCGGTAGAGATTTTATTATCGCCATTGTTATTATCATTATTAATATCACTACTGTTATTGCCGTTAGCGGACGAAACCGCAGCAGTACTACTTTTAGCGTTGATTTGAATTTTATTATTAATTTGAATTTGGCTCTGGTTCTTGCCGCTATTTTGGCTCTGAACGCCGGCTTCATTTTGATTGGTGCATTGTTTGCATTGTTCTTGTTCTTGCATCTGTATACTTGCAGAATCAACATCTGCAGAGATTACTTCGTCGTTTGCCGTAAAATTGCCTGAATTTGGAACCATGCCTGAAGCAAGTATGACCATATCCACATCTAACTCAAGACTGCCTCCAAAAAGTGTATCGTTAACTTTTAACTTTATAGTATTATTTTTTCCGTCGTATGAGACATCGGACATGATTCCTTTAACCATAAATATTCCGTCGTCATTCTGCATACTTTTATAATAATTTTCATATTCACCAGGTGTTCTTATATCGCGGTATATTATATATACTTTGGCATCCGGATTATTCTTTCTGAATAAATTAGCTTCTTTCAAGGAAGTCATGCAGCAGACAGTAGAACAGTAAGGCAGATAATTTTCGTCTCTTGAACCGGCACATAAAATAAACGCAACAGATTTAACATCTTTGCCGTCGGATTTTCTTTTAACGGCAAAATCTTCATCGCCGCTTTTTAAATACAGTTCGGAATAAAGTTCTTCAAGTTCGACATTCGTCAGAATATCAGGGGTCAAACCGTATCCTAAATATGACAGATTATGCGCATCATACGGTTTCCAGCCGGTTGCTACAATGATTGCGCCTGCTTTTTCAATAACGGTTTCTTCATTTATATTTTTACTATTTTTATCATTTTTAGATATATCAGATTTATCTTTTATATCTTTATCGGAATCAAAATCGGAACCGGAACCCAAACGGAAATTCGTACTTGTCTTTACTTTTATTTTTACTTCAAATTTTCCCGGAGCGCCTGATATTTCACTAATTTCCGAATTTTTATATATTTTAATTTTTTTAGAACTTTCAACATTATCAATAAGTTTGCCAAGGTCATTTTTAATAAGCAGATTATTTTCGAAAGGCGGGCTTGTCTCCCATTTTTTATACTTTAAATAAGGAAATCCGCCTAGATGCTCTTTTTTCTCTATTAATATTACATCGTATCCCGCTTTTGCAGAATTCAGAGCGGCAGTTAAACCAGTAACGCCTCCGCCTACAACTAAAATAGTCTTATTTAATTCTGCCGCCAGAGGAACAGTAATTTCAGCTTTTTTTGCTCTTGCGATCCCCATTCTTAAATAATCTTCGGCAAGCATCTGAGCACCTTTGCTGTTTGGTTCGCTCACCCATATCACATGCTCCCTTAAATTAACCCTTTCCGTAAATATTTTTGACAAGTCAAAGCTAAATACATCCTGTTTTGACCTCATTGAGCACGCTGCTATAACTATTTTATTTACACCGGAAGATTTAATATCTTCATTGATAATATTTAAACCTTCTTTAGAGCAAAGAAAATCATTCGCTCTGCAAATTTCCGGTTTATATTCGTTTTTTGCAATATTTTCAAGTTTTTCTATATTCAGGTATTTACCTATATCGCACCCGGAACATATATAAACTCCAAGCTTATTATCCATGTTTTATTTAACCTCTTTTATTAGCGGAAAACTGTAAAACGGAAAGAGCGGCTCCGGTTGAAGCCTGAACTGAACTGTAAACATCGGCTGGATTTTTTGCAACGCCTGCTGAAAAAATTCCCGAATTTTCATTCTGGTTAAATAGAAAACCATTTGCATCATAGCCGAACTTAACATTGCCTGTTTTTATAGATGGTCTGTTTGGGACCATACCTGCTGCAAGAACTACCATATCGGCTCTAAATTTTATTTTTTTGCCTGAAAGTATATCTTCCGCTTCAAGAAAAAGGTCTCCAGAAATCTCGTCTTCGAAGATATTTGCTACAATCCCTTTAATAAACTTAGTTTTTTCGTCAGATGACGCCCTATTGTAAAACTTTTCATATCTTCCGGGCGTTCTTATATCAATATAAAAAATCGTAGAGCTGGATTCCGGATTTTTTTCCCTGAGATAAATCGACTGCTTCAAGGAGGCTAAACAGCATATTGCCGAGCAATACGGAAGGTGATTTTCATTCCTCGAACCTGCGCATTGCACGAATGCAACATTCTTAGCTTCTTTGCCGTCAGACGGTCTAAGAATTTTTCCGCCTGTAGGACCGTTATCCGCCGCAAGTCTTTCCATCATAACATTCGTAATTACATTTTTATATTTACCGAAACCGAGATTTGTAATTTTCCCTGCGTCGTAAGGTTTCCAGCCGGAAGCTACGACGATAGATTCTGCTTCTATGTCAAATATTTCTTCTTTTGCGTTAAGATTTATCGCATTATATCCGCAGGCACTTTCGCATTTTTTACATGAGTCAAATTTGCAAACTTCTGCATCAACATTATATTTTGACGGATAAGCAGATATATTTGTTATATAAATAGCTTTCTGCGTATCCATGCTATAATTAAAATCATTTAATCTATTTTCAGGACACACCTTCGCGCATTCGCCGCAAATAGTGCAGTTATCGTTAATATACTGCGGTTTCTGCCTTATTTTAACTTTATAGCCGTTAACACAACCGCTGCCATTACCATAATTATTACTATTAACGTTAACATCAACGGCGGCGCTGCTGACAGTATTTCCTGCCGAGACAGCGCTATTTCCTATTTCCCGTCCGCCTGAGTTTTTCTGAATTTCAGTAATTTCTTCTATTTCTGATGAAACATAAAATTTTATCCTGCCTTCATCGGCTGACTTAATTCTTCTCAAATTAATTTCGAAACCGCAAAACGACGGACACAGTTTTGGAAAATATTTGTACATCTGCAAAACTCTGCCTCCGATGTACGGATTTTTTTCCACGACAATAACCGATTTTGACGATGCCTCGGTTATTTCAAGAGCCGCAGATATGCCGCTGAATCCTCCGCCGATAATAAGAACAGGTCTTTCGTTCAATTTGCTCACCGATTGTCAAGCATGATACAGATTAACATATTATAAATATCATGCCAAAAGGTATCATGCGGATTAAACTAAATATTTAGTTAAATAAATTAATTTTTAGGAACTATTTCTACCCACGGTTTTTTAAATACTTCAATCTCACCGGTTGATTTATTAATCTTTGAATTTACAAAAACCTTCCAGTTCACTTCGTCTAATTTCTGATGGTCCATTCTGTAATAGAAACCTGGGTATCTTGTTTCTTCCCTGAATAAAATATGCCTTAAATGAAGTTCGCCTACAACCGACCTGTGATAGTTTTCCCATGCGCGCATAAGCTCGTGAAGATTACCTGCTGCCAATTTTTTAGAATCTTCTTTAAGTTTATTTAAAAGTTCCAAGCCTCTTTCTAGCGACTTTCCGTTTGTTCTGTAGAAATTTGACGTTCCTGCAACATATTCGTCCATAATTTTATTAAGTCTATAAAGATATAATCTCGGACTTATATAATTCGGATTAACGCTCGGGTCTGTAGAATAATTTTTAAATGTTTCAAACTGAATCATAGGTCTGTATATTTCTTCCGCAAGAGCCTGTCCGTCAGCATAAACTGTGGGTTTAAATCCCGGGTCGTCTAATATGAATTTTACCGCCGATTTTCCGGCTAACCGCCCTTCAGTAAATGAACCTGAAGAAAATTTATGTCCTGAAGCACCGACACCGTCTCCTGCCGTAAATAGACCGCTTACGGTTGTCATTCTATTATAACCCCAGTGCCATTCCTGGGGCGATATATCTTTAGGACCGCTTACCCACATACCGCAAGCACCTGCATGAGACCCCAAAAGGTAAGGCTCTGTAGGCATAACCTCCGAGTTTGTATCCTTCGGGTCTATATCCATAGCCGCCCATAGACCTGCTTGAGCAATAGTCATATCAAGAAAATCTTCCCATGCGTCGCTTTCCAATGACTTTTGTCTTTTTTCAGGCAATGTTTCATATAATTTTTTTATAGCACCGCTTGTATCCATAAAAAACGGACCGTTGCCTTCATGCCAGTCTTTTAACATAACGTGATTCCACAAACATGTGGCAGGAACCTGAGATAACCCGTATGGAGCATAGTCTTTCAGCATTTCTCCCCATTTCTGCATATAATCATCGCCGTATGCGTTTTTAACTCTGGATTTAAAGAGTGTAAACCATGCGCCGACCGGACCGTAACCGTCTTTAAATCTGTTTGGCACAAATCTGTTTTCCATAGTCGTCATTTCAGCGCCTGCTTCAAAACCCATAGCATAAGTAGAACCTGCATTCCATAATGCATACCATGTTCTTCCCATGCCTTCCGCCTGCGAACGGGGTCTGAACACGTTGACTGCTCCGCCGCATGCCATCATTACGGCTTTTGCCTTATAGATATATATCTTTGCTTCTCTTAAGCTAAAACCTATGGCTCCTGCAACCCTGTTCGGATTATTCTCATCCATCAGAAGTCTTATAATAAATACTCTTTCATAAATATTTTCATCGCCAAGAGCTTTTCTTGCAGCCTCTGCGACTAAAACTTTAAATGATTCGCCGTGAATCATTATCTGCCATTTTCCGGCTCTCAATGGTTTAGCGCCTTCAGCCAGCGTCCTTTTATCTTCTTCATCTTCTTTCATAATAGGAAGCCCTAATTTTTCAAAAAGATGCACTGAACTGTCAACATGTCTGCCTACATCATATATAAGGTCTTCCCTTGTTATGCCCATAAGGTCGTTTGAGACCATTTTAACGTAATCTTCGGGCTGATTATCGCCGAGATAAGTATTTATTGCCGATAAACCTTGAGCTACTGCTCCGCTTCTGTCGATAGCCGCTTTTTCGACCATAGTTATTTTCATATCTTTAGGAGCCCACTTTTTAATCTCAAAAGCGGCGCCGCATCCTGCCATACCCCCGCCGACAATGAGCAGGTCGGTATTTACTTCTTCAATGGTAAAATTGCTCAATACCTCAGAGCTCGTCAAAGAACCTTTCTGTTCTGCCATAGCAAATCCCCTTAATTTATATTTTAGGTATTTAGTATATGTTTAGTATAAATTTAGTATAAGTTCAAGTTAATTTAAGTTAAGTTGCAGACTTCAGTCTATCAAGCAATTATTTCTCAGGAACAGACAGCGTTATACCTGTTTCATCGCATAAAAGATCAGAATTTATATCTTTTATATCTGCGTCGGCTATCCCCTGATAAGGGTCAATCCCGCCTTCAGGTGTAGTCCTTATAGGAAATTTAAAGCGTTTTAAATTACCGTTGCGATATTTTATAGTCCACATAATAGAATCTGAACCTCTTAACGGGATAACAGATGAGCCCATTGGGGCAAAATCCTGATAAGCTCTGATTTCAATTGCCGACTGAGGACAAATTTTTACACAATTGTAGCATTCCCAGCACTGTTCAGCTTCCTGATTGTAAGCTTTCATAATATCTTTATTGAGTACCATAAGATCATTAGGACAGATATACTGACAGGCAGTTTTATCCCGTCCTTTGCAGCCGTCACATTTTTCCGCAATAACAAAACTTGGCATTTCGCAAAACCTCCTTATAGAATTAGTTATTTAATTGCTCAATCATTTAATTATTAATTGCCTAATTAATTAATTCAACTCGCCCTTTGCAGCTCTATGCAATTTTACTTCAACATTTTCATCTTTCGAGAGATTAGAATAATAATCCTTTAAAATTGCTAGAACTTCAGGTCTTGAAAAATGGTCGGGTATATCTTTCCCTTCCGACAAAAGTTTTCTGAGCATAGTTCCGCTAAGAATGAGCCTGTCTTCTTTCTGATGCGGACAGGTTTTGTTAGACGCCATTCCGTCACACTTGCGGCAGTAAAAGGTCCAATCTATTTTTAACGGTTTGAGTTCTAAAGCATTTTTAGGTATTTCGTCAAATATTTTATGGGCATCAAAAGGACCGTAATAATCACCTACACCAGCGTGGTCTCTGCCGACTATAAGCTGCGAACATCCGAAATTTTGTCTGAAAACGGCATGCAGCAATGCTTCTCTCGGTCCTGCATACCTCATTTCCATAGGATAGCCTGCCTGAATACAGGTATTAGCAACAAAATATTTGTCAATCAAAGTGTTAATAGCCTTAACTCTTACTTCTGCCGGAATATCTCCCGGCTTTAATTTTCCTATCAATTGGTGTATCAAGACACCGTCAGATACTTCTATGGCAATTTTTGCCAGATATTCATGCGAGCGATGCATCGGATTGCGCAGTTGAAGCGCCGCCACCGTGCTCCACCCTTTTTCTTCAAATATTTTTCTTGTCTCGGCAGGTCTTTTATACACGTCTTTAAATTGCGCCGGATAAATGCCTTCGCTAAAAACTTTTACCTTTCCTGCAAGATTTATTTCTCCCTGAGCCATAACCTTTTGTACACCCGGATGTTCTAAATCGGTAGTTTTAAATATTTTTTGACATTCATATGCTTTGTCTATAGAATATTTTTCTGACACGGTCATAGTGCCCATCAGTTCAGATGTTTCAGTATCTACTAAAGCAACTTCGTCGCCTATTTTTATAACGTCTGATTTTTCTTTGGATGTTGAAAGAGTAATAGGAATCGGCCAAAACGTTCCATCCTGCATAGTAAAATCATCACAGACGCTCTTCCAATCTTTTTTGCCCATAAAACCTTCAAGCGGAGTGAAAGCGCCGATGCCCATCATTATAAGGTCTGACGTTTCACGCGAAGTTATTTCAATTTTATTCAGCTTTCCGGCTCTTTCTTTTGATTCTTTAAGCTCGCTGCCCGATAAAAGAAGCGGTTTTAAAATCTTTTCTTTTCCATGAGGATGAACTAATGCCATACGCCTATTCCTCCGAGTAAAAATAAGTTCAGTTAGACTTTAGATTATACTTTTAGTTTATAGTTTATAGTTTATAGTTTATAGTTTATAGTTTATAGTTTATAGTTTATAGTTTATAGTTTATAGTTTATAGCATATAGCATAGATTGCGGTTTATATTTTTATAGAAGACTGATTTTAAAATAATTATATAATATATATTTTCTAAGCCTAAAAAGTCAATAGTTATCTTTAGTTGTTTTCGCGAAAAAAAGTAATACAAAAATATAATATTTCTTGCCATCTCATAAACGGTATGCATTTATACCTTGCAAAAGGAGACGGAAAGACTAAAGGCTGCTTTAAAACGTGCTCAACAATGTTAGTTTAAAATTGTCTTTGACAAAATATAATTCTTATGGAATAATTAAGTTTGCGAGTTAATTAACATATCAATATATTTATATATACTATATTTACCTGCGTTATATTTGTATATACATTTATACATAATAATAATATACTGATAATATAGTAAAATTTATTTATACTGCAATATTATAATTATATATATGTAATTTTATATGCTGCAAGTTATATACAATTTGTATCTATATTAAATATACTTATAAAATAAAAAAATAAAAACTAACCATTAAGGAGCATCATTTCATGGATTTTGAAAAAATTGAAACCGGCGACAACCCGCCGGAATATATTAACGCAATAATAGAAATTCCCAAAGACGGCAGCGTAAAATACGAACTTGATAAAAATTCCGGTATTATGGCTGTAGACAGATTTTTATATACGGCTATGTTTTATCCTTTTAACTACGGATTTATTCCTAAAACCTTGGCAGCGGATAATGACCCGCTGGATATTATTGTTATTTCATCTATGTCCGTCGTGCCGGGCTGTCTTTTAAAAGTACGGGTCATCGGAATGCTTGAAATGGAAGATGAAAACGGAAACGACGAAAAAATAATATCTGTTCCTATCAATAAAATAGATGCAGGTTTCAGCGATATAAGAGACATAAATGACGTACCAAAAGTATTTTTAGATCAGATAAGACACTTTTTTGAAAATTACAAAACGCTTGAACCTGAAAAATGGGTTAAATTAGAAAACTTCGTAAATAAAGAAAAAGCTGCAAAGATTGTTACAGAAACAATGATAAAATATAAAGAAAAAAATAATTAATAAAAATAAAAATGCCGCCAAACATGATTATTATTTGGCGAATATAAACACAAAATATAAACAGAATATAACTGGCGGAGAGAGAGGGATTCGAACCCCCGGTAAGCTTACGCCTACAATTGATTTCGAGTCAATCGCCTTCAACCGGACTCGGCCATCTCTCCTTATAGCTTTATATATAATATAATAATTTAATGATTAAAAGAAGCGTTTAATATTTAATTAATTAATTGATTGATAGATAGATAGATAGATAGATAGATAGATTTATTATTATTTTAATTAATTAAATATTAGCGTTTGTTTTCTGTTAATTTTTTAAATTCGTAACTCAAATATCCTTGAGGCAATTCTCCTGTAAAATGTTTAACGACATACCCTTTTTTGTTGATAATAAAAGACTGTGGAATCTCATAAACGTTACCGTATTCTTTTTCGATATGTTCATCTGCCATACCTACCGGATACGTTATTATGCCGCCTTTGAATGTTTTAATAAAATGACCAACATATTTAGAGCCCTGATTATTTACAGATAAACCTATAATTTGGAATCCGTATTTTTTATTAGATTTATAAAATTTTTCAAGCCTCGGTATTTCAGCCCTGCACGGAGGACACCACGTTGCCCAGAAATTTACAAGAACTATTTTGCCTCTGTATTTATTTAACGTTAACGTCAAACCGGGGTAATTAATGCTTTTTACCTTAAAAGCAGGAGCTAACGGCAGTTTCTTAGTCTTTGACAGCGGTATCGTTTTCTTGCTATAATTACTGCCGTTTCCCCATAATATATTGGGCAGTTTAATTACGTAAATGGATGCTATTAAAATAGCCGCAAAAAATATTACAAGCTTTATGGATTGTTTCGCTTTATATTGCAATTGTAATCTTCCCTTTTATAATTTTATAATTTATGCAATTGTGTAATAATTAATAATATAGTTTATATAACACAAAATACTAATTACAAGTTCTTTTAATAATTTATAATTTTTTTTTGCGATAGATTCAGATATTTATAAAATGTATGCTTAATGCAATAAGTATCAAAAGTATAAATATAATATATTATATAGTATAGTTAATTATTCTTTAATTATTTATCAATAAATATTATACAATTATTATAATATTTTAGTAGCCGTATAGCAACCAAAATTATCTTAAAAATATTTATCGATTAATTTAATTTATCTATTATATATATAATAATTATAATAATTAAAATGTGTGATAAGTAAAAAATAATTAATTTTAATAAAGACAAGTTTTATGATATATTTGTGATACATTTTGTAATTATGTTTATAATTTATAATTTATAATATGTTTTGCAGGCAGTTTTGTACTCTATGTGTTTACAGCGATAGTCATAATATGTTATTATATGCTTCAGCGTGTTTACGATAATATCTAATATTTATATTTAATATTTATATTGAATATTCATAGTTTTACCAATATTTTTATTAATTTTTTTTATTATATATTTTTATTAATTTTATTGTATATTTTATTATCTAAGGGGTATTTTATATATGAAAGTCAACAAAGCTGTATTTCCTGCGGCAGGTTTAGGAACAAGGCTGCTGCCTATTACAAAATCTATACCTAAAGAAATGCTGATTCTGGTAGATAAACCGCTGATACAATACGGCGTGGAAGAGTGTATTGAATCGGAAATTCAGGATATAATTATAATAACGGGAAGAGGAAAAACAGCAATAGAAGACTATTTTGACAGATCTATCGAGCATGAAATACTTCTAAAAGAGAAAGGCAAACATGACTTGCTGCAATCGGTTAAAGATATCGCAAACATGATTAATTTTTCTTACACCAGACAGAAAGAGGCATTGGGTCTAGGGCATGCGATATTATGCGCACAAAATCTAATAGGCGACGAACCTTTTTCGGTTGTGCTCAGCGATGATATAATTGACGCTAAAGTACCGGTCATGAAACAAATGATAGATATATACAAACAATACCGGTACAGCGTACTGGCAGTTCAAAAAGTAAAAGACGAAGATATCTCAAAATATGGTATAATAAAAGGGACAGAGATAGAAAAAGGGGTCTATAAAATAGAAGATCTGGTCGAAAAACCGGAAAAAGAGGAAGCTCCTTCAAATCTTGCAATAATAGGAAGGTATATTCTTACTCCAAGAATTTTTGATTTTTTAAAAGAAACTAAACCGGGAAAAGGAGGAGAAATTCAATTGACGGATGCAATAAAATCTCTTCTCAGCGTTCAACCTGTTTACGCTTTAGAATTTGAAGGAATAAGATACGACGGAGGTAATAAGCTTGAACTTCTAGAAGCTCAGGTTGCTTTCGGACTTAAAAACAAAGACCTTAAAGACGGATTGTTAGAATTTATAAAAAACATTATTTAATTTGGGCTTAAAAATATTATGAAGCATTACAATGCAGGTGACAATTATAGCGGTAAAATAATAAATTTTAAAAAAGAGGTGCAAAGATTATTCAGAGAGTTGTTTGAATCGATCTATCTTGAAGACTTATCAGCCTCTTTCAGCGCCAACGTTTCGCCTATAGATATTTACAGTACGAAAGACAAACTCATCATTGAACTGGAAGTTCCCGGCGTTAAAAAAGAAGACATTACTGTAATAGTACAGGACAACATACTGATTATAAAGTGGGTTTTGAATTCAAACTTAAATCACAGACACGCAGAAAACGCAGAAAACGATAATATCAGATTTTTATGCATGGAAAGGAGATTTGGAAAATTTGAAAAATTTTTGCTTTTGCCGTTCAGTCCATCTGATAAAAATGTCAGTGCGGTGCTGTCAAACGGCGTGTTGAAGATTATATTTAACATAGAATTTCAAAGTATTCATTCAGAAATAAATATTGAAATAGATTATAATTAATTTATAATTAAATAATTAATTGCGTGCTATTGTTTGAAATTTTAATTAATTTTATTGATTGATTTTAATTGATTATCATATTAATTTAAAGATATAATCATATAATCAATTATAGTTATATTAATTTTAAAGATATAATTAATAGATATTATAAAATAGAACATATTGTTTTTAGACTAAATTGTTTTTACACTAATTTACGGGAGATATATTTATATGACGCTTATAGCTAATTTTAATTATGAAACAGATTTTAAAGGTACAGATGACGATATTACCGTCGGAAAAGGCGAAAATATCGACCAGCTTGGTTCGCAGGAGGAGATTAAAATTCCCGATGTTATACCGATGCTGCCTATAAGAGACCTTGTAGTTTTTCCTTTTATGATAATACCTCTTTTTGTAGGAAGGGAAGCTTCTATAAAAGCCGTCGATGAGGCGCTGTCAAAGGACAGGCTAATACTTTTATCCGCACAAAAAGATATAGTAGTTGAAGAACCGGCGCAAAACGACATATTTGACATAGGCACCGTTGCAATGATAATGAAAATGCTTAAATTGCCGGACGGAAGAGTAAAAATATTGGTACAGGGCATTTCTAAAGCTAAGATAGAAAACTATGTGCAGGTGAAACCGTTTTATCTTGTTAAAATATCAAAAATTCAAGAAGAGGTCGTAACGGAAATAACACCGGCAATAGACGCATTAATGCGCAATGTAAAGGAACAGCTTGAAAAATACGTTTCGCTCGGAAGAATGCCTTCTCAAGATATACTTATAATACTGGAAAATATTAATAATCCGGGGAGACTTGCCGACATAGTAGCATCTAATCTGGGTCTGAAAGTCGAAGAATCTCAGAAAATACTGCAAGAATTTGATGCTGTCAAAAGGCTTAAAAAAATAAACGACGTACTTGCAAGAGAGATTGAAATTCTTTCCATGCAGGCAAAAATACAGTCTCAGGCTAAAGAAGAAATGACGAAAACTCAGAGAGACTATTTTTTAAGGGAGCAGCTAAGAGCAATTAAAAACGAACTCGGAGAAACAGACGATAAGACTCAGGATATGAATGAACTGAGAGAAAAAATCAGGGCAGCAAAACTGCCTCCCGAAATATTAAAAGAGACCGAAAAACAGCTCTCGAAACTCGAAATGATGCATCAGGACGCTGCCGAAGCTTCAACCATAAGAACTTATATTGAATGGATTATAGATGTGCCGTGGACTAAAAAAACCAAGGACAATCTAAATATTGAAGCCGCAAAAAAAATTCTTGACGAAGACCATTATGACCTTGAAAAAATAAAGGAAAGGATACTCGAATATTTAAGCGTACGCAAATTAAATAAAAAAATGAAGGGTCCTATACTCTGTTTTATAGGCCCTCCCGGCGTCGGCAAAACCTCGTTGGGAAAATCTATTGCAAAAGCTATGAACAGAAAATTCATAAGAGTATCATTAGGCGGGGTTCACGATGAAGCTGAGATTAGAGGTCATAGAAGAACGTACGTCGGCGCACTTCCCGGAAGGATTATCCAAGGTATTAAACAGGCCGGTACAAATAATCCTGTATTTATGATAGACGAAATAGACAAAGTAGGAACAGATTTTAGGGGCGATCCCTCTTCAGCGCTGTTAGAAGTCTTAGACCCCGAGCAAAATTTTTCTTTTTCGGACCATTATTTAAATCTGCCGTTCGATCTGTCAAACGTTATGTTTGTTGCGACGGCAAATGTTGCAGATACAATACCTGGTCCGCTAAGAGATAGAATGGAAATCATTAATCTGTCGGGATACACCCTTGAAGAAAAAGAGAAGATTGCGGAAAAATACCTTATACCGAGACAGATTAAAGAAAACGGCTTAAAATCGGACTATATAGAATTTATGCCCAGCGCCACAAGAACTATTATTGCAGGATATACAAGGGAAGCAGGGCTAAGAAATTTGGAAAGAGAAATAGGCACCGTTTGCCGAAAAGTTGCAAGACAGATTGCAGAAAATAAAATAAAAAAATATACAATTTCTAATAAAAATATTGCTAAATACCTCGGAGCTATTAAAATACTGCCCGAAGAGGAACGTACGAAAGATGAAATAGGGATTGTTACCGGGCTTGCATGGACACCCGTCGGCGGCGAAGTGTTATACATAGAAACCGTCCTTTCTAAAGGCAAAGGTTCTTTATCTCTTACCGGACAGCTAGGAGACGTAATGAAAGAATCGGCGCAGGCAGGTTTGACCTATGCAAAATCCAAAGCTGACGAACTTGGCATAAAATCAGATATTTTTGAAACCAATGATATACATCTTCATATTCCGGAAGGAGCAATACCAAAAGACGGACCTTCTGCCGGAATTTCAATGGCTACTTCAATGATATCGGCGCTTACAAATAAACCGGTCAGAAAAGATATAGCTATGACGGGTGAAATAACGCTTCACGGAAATGTTTTGCCTATCGGCGGTTTAAAAGAGAAATCGCTTGCTGCTTTAAGAGCAAACATCAAAACAATTATTATACCGGACAGGAACAAGAAAGATCTTGATGAAATTTCACCATTGGTTAGAAAACATTTAAAATTTGTTCCGGTAAAAAATATGGATGAAGTTGTAAGGTTAGCCATAATCGGTCTTGACAAGCCTATTCAGCTTGATAAAACAGATAAAGCATCCGAAAATAATAACGCCGATAAAGGCGGTAAAGGCGGTAACAAAAAACAAACATTAAAAATAAAGAAAAAATAAAAAATTGGACGAATTAAGCCTGATTTCTTATATCGAAAAAAATAGCCGTGAAAAGCTTAGATTTAACAGTGCTATGATAATTAAATCTATCGGGGACGACACGGCTATTTTTCGAGATAAAAATAACATATTAATTACATCGGATACGCTCACCGAAAACACCCATTTTAGAACAGACTATTACTCTTTCAGTCAGATAGGCGCTAAAGCGCTCCTTGCTAATATAAGCGACGTAGCGTCTATGGGAGGAACGCCAAGATTTTTTATTCTGTCATTGCTTGTGCCTGATTATTTGACTGAAGTCAATATAAAAGAAACTATCGATGGCATAATAGAAACGGCAAAAAATGACAAAATTTCTCTTATAGGCGGAAATATATCAAAAGCAAGAGAATTTTCAATATCTATTACCCTTCTGGGGGATTATACCGCTAAACAAACGGCTATTTCAAGATATCGCGCCGAATATGATGACCTTATATTTGTTTCTGGAGATATCGGCAACGCATGGCTTTCCTATTACATTATGGAAAATCAAGAACGCATTGGAGAATGTATTGAAAAATTTATACTAGATACGGATACGGATAATGACAGAACATCTGTAAACGCTGCGGCCCTTTCTAAAAAGCCGAACAAAATATATAAGACGAACAACAAATCTAAAACATCCGGCGGATACAGAACATCCAAAAATACATTACTGCAATTTATTGAAAATTATGCAAAAAAAAATTTAATTCATCCTTCACGAGTCAAATTAGGCAAAATATTAGCCGCAAGTAAAATTGCAAATTCTATGACTGATATAAGCGACGGACTTTATAAAGATATAAACAATTTATTAAGCACCAAAGATAAAAATTCAGGCGCTTTGATAATAGCAGACAATATTCCTTTAAGCGATGAATTTAAAAATATAGTAAAAATTTTAAATTTAAAAGATACCGACATCTTAAATAATATTATTTCTTTCGGCGAAGATTATGAACTGCTGTGGTCAATGAGTCGCACAGGCGAGAACGAATTACTTGAAATTGCAAAAAAAGAAAAAATAAAAATCTCTAAAATAGGTTCAATAGTTAAATGTAATACCGACGATAATTACAGTACTAACGATGCTTACTATAATGACGGCACAGTGTGTAACGACGCCGATTTCGGAGTAAATAAAGAGATGAGGGTCAATTTTATATACAAAAACAAATCGTTAGTAATAACGCCTATGACATTTAAACACATATCTAACAATTTATAATAATATTACACAATAAATCACTAAGCTAAACAATTAATTAAATATAATTAAATAACAATTAAATAATTACGCTGTTTAAGTCAAATGGACAATTAAATATTGAGACGACGATTAAGTTACTCAGACAAAATAGACAACTGAGACAGACAATTAAGCTAAGAAAATACTTATTACATCGTCTCTAATGATATTTAATAATTTAATTAATTCAATAAGTAAGCTTTATAATTATAATTAATATAATCATATAAGAATGAACATACCTTTATTTATTTTTCTTTTTATTATTTTTTTAATTTTTTCCTCTTTGTTTTCACTTTCCGAATCTTCAGTTTTTTCTCTGACGCAAACTGAAATAGATGAATTGAATTTTAAAAAAAAATATAAAGTAATTTTTCTTATCAGAAAATCCGCTATCTTTTTAATAATAATACTTATAGGAAATTTAACGGCAAATGTACTGGCTGCCAGCATAGCTGCCTTAGTTTTAAATTACTATTTTCATAATATCTCTATTATTTACTCTATAATTATAATATCTTTGCTTTTAATAATTTTAGCAGAAATTATACCGAAAATAATTGCTTTAAAAAAACCGGTTGAATTTTCTATTATTATCGCAAATATATTTTATCCAATTACAGTATTAATTGACTCTGCAACAAATAAAATAGGTTTTAGCGGTAAGATATTTCAATTAAGAAAAAATGAGTCTTTATCTAACGAAGAGCTCAGAACTATTATTGAAATAGGCAAAAATGAAGGTGAAATAAAAGAAAAAGAATATGAATTAATAAAAAATTTTTTAAAATTATCACTGCTGAAAGCCGGCAATATAATGACTAAAAATGACAAAATATTTTCATTAGATGTCAGTACGCCTGTTGTAAATGCCGTCGCTCTGATTGAAGACAATCATTTCTCAAGGATTCCAATATATTTCAGAGAAAAAGACAACGTCATAGGCATCTTACTCGCTAAAAATATATTAGCTAAAGTATATACAGACATCGAAGAAAAAAGAACGCTTAATTCTTTTTTAATTAAGCCTTATTTTATTCCGGCATCGAAAAATGTTCTTGACCTTTTCAGAGAGCTCCAGAAGAAAAAAATCCATATTGCAATAGTCGTAAATGAATATGGTAAAATGACAGGTTTAGTCACCATGGAAGATTTGCTTGAAGAAATTTTCGGTGAAATTGAAGACGAATACGATGTTCAATAGTGATGCAGTAATGCAGTAACAATGAATTTTAAAAATAACTATTATAAATCAATATACTATGCATAACGGCTATATTATCGTAAATTTGATATATTATTTTATTATAATTATTATTGCTATTTTTTTCGAAGGATTCTTTGCAGGTTCAGAAATCGGCATTATAAGCTATGATAAGATAAAAATAAAGCATAAAGAAATGCAGGGGAATAAACTTGCCGGTTTTTTAATTAAAAAAACGAAAAATCCTGAAAATACCTTCGCGACCACTTTAATAGGAAACAATATTTCCAATACCACAGCTACAATCATAGCGACGACTGTTTTATTTGAATATGTCCATAAGTGGACGCCTTTCGTGGTCGCTCTTCTGCTTACTCCGTTTATGATAATATTCGGCGAAATTATTCCTAAGATGATTTACCGCAAATATGCTAACACGCTTATGCTTAAATCAATCCCGTTTATAGCTTTTTTCTCGATACTTTTTTATCCGATAAATCTGATATTCATAGGATTATCAAAAATATTAAATATTATTTTTAAAGGTAAATCTAAAAATGTATTTCTGACAAAAGATGAATTGGTTAAAGTCCTTACAATAAGCGGAAACGTAGGCGAATTAAAAGATTATGAAAAAAAAATAATCAAACGTATTTTTGAATTCGGAAAAAAAACAGCTAAAGATATAATGATACCTTTAATTAGTATTATAGCCATAGAAGAATCAACATCTGTAATTGAGGCTCATAAAACAATAATAGAATCTAACTATTCAAGGATACCTGTCTTCAGGGACCGCATAGATAATATTACAGGAATTGCCTTTGCTTTTGATATATACAATAAAGAAAATAACGATAAAATTATTAAAGATATTGCAAAACCGGTGTTATTTATTCCTGAAACGCTTAGCATTTCAGTTTTAATGCTTAGAATGCAGAAAAGCCATCAGCAGGCTTCTATAGTAGTTGATGAATACGGAGGCGCCGCCGGTTTAATAACTTTTGAAGATATACTTGAAGAAATAGTCGGCGAAATAAGAGATGAAACGGATGAAGAAGAATTTATGTATAAGAAAATCGGGAAAAATACCTACATTATCAATACAAGATTAAGCTTAAATGAATTAAACGAATTATTGAATACAAAAATAAATAATCATGAAGAAACCGATTATGAAACAATTTCAGGATTAATTATGGACAGATTAGGACGAATACCTGCGCCTGGCGAAAAATTTCTGATAGATAATATGCAGTTTACGGTGACAAAAGCAACAAGCAAATCCGTCAAAGAGGTCACCCTCACTTATCTTTAAAGGTGTATGATTTATTTTATTTCCTGCTCCTGCCTGCGTCTGCTGTGGATTTGTAAAAAAACAATGGGAGTATTTGATTTATTCTAAGGAAATAAATCAAACACCCCAATTGTTGAAAAATCACTTCTATCTCTCAAATTATAACTAAGTTAGCGAACTACCTCGCCCTTATGAACGAAAGTGGGCAATCTGAAAACTGTTTAAAAAACATGCTCGGCGGTTAAGTTAAAGCTATTAAGAGTTAAATAAAAAAGCGACTCTTATCTTAACTGTTATTTTTAATCTTAGTTTTATTCTTAATCGTTTTATTCTTGATCTTAATTTGATATAGCCTTATCTATCATTTGTTTAAAAGCAGCTTTAGGAGCAGCACCGACAATCTGATCCACAACCTTTCCTTTATTAAACAATATGACGGTAGGAATACCTCTTACGCCATATGAACCCGGGGTAGCTTGATTTTCATCGACATTGACCTTGCCGACTTTTAAAACATCGCCATAATCAGCAGCAATTTCATCAATAACAGGAGCTACTGCTCTGCATGGCGCGCACCATACTGCCCAAAAATCAACTAATACAGGTTTTGCAGATTTCAAAACCTCAGCATCAAAATTGCTGTCTGTAAAAGTCATGACTTTATCTGAAGCCATAAATAAATCCTCCTTATTAAATTTAATTTTATTTTATTGCTATATCTATATCTATCTATTCTTTTTTATTTAATGCAAATCAAGCTCTTTGTTCAGTTCTTAAAATAAGCTCATCGGAAATTTTGCTGAATACCGCTTTAACCTCTGGATTTCTATCTTTAGTCATAAAAGGCTCTCCAGAATCGGATAATTCGCAGATATCTTCAATTATCGGTATTTCTCCAAGAAAATTTACACCTAATTTTTCCGCAGCAGTTTTCGCGCCGCCATGTTTAAATATGTCGGAACGTTTTCCACAATGAGGGCAGACAAAATAACTCATATTTTCAACTATCCCAAAAACTGGAACATTAACTTTATCAAACATTCCCAATGCTTTTTTTGCGTCAATAAGCGATATATCCTGAGGCGTTGAAACAACAATAGCGAAATTTATCGGAACGGTTTGAACAAGCGTCAGCTGAATATCGCCGGTGCCCGGAGGTAAATCGACGACAAGAAAATCTATATCGCCCCATTCAACATCTTTTAGGAACTGAGTCGTGACCTGCATTACTATCGGACCTCTCCATATTGCAGGCGTGTCTTCCGGTATCAAAAAACCGAGCGACATTAATTTTATGCCATATTTTTCTATAGGAACAATACGTTTATCTTCGGTTAATTCAGGTCTCTGGTTTATTCCCATCATCATAGGAACGCTGGGACCGTACATATCTGCATCCATAAGGCCTACTTTTTTGCCCTGCTGAGCTAAACTGATAGCAAGATTTACGCTAAACGTAGACTTCCCTACTCCGCCTTTTCCGCTTGCTACGGCAATTATATTTTTAACGCCTTTTATGGGAGACTGCTCATCAAAAGGATTTTTTCCGTGTCCTTCGCCATGGCTGCTTCCGCAGCCACAAGAATCGCCTTCTTCTTCATCATCGCCGCAGCCACAAGAATCACTTTCATGGCCGTGTCCCTCTTCTCCGCAGCCGCAAGAATCCCCCTCTTCATCGCGGTGGTAGCCATGATGTTCCGCTTCATGTCCGCAACCGCACGAGCTGCCGTCATGATTTCCGTCTGTTCCGCATTCACAATCAATATCTTTACCGTCTTTTGTTTTGTTCTTATCTAAGTTACCCATAATATCTCCTGAAATTTAATTTAATTGTTTTCTATTTATTTACATTACTTACACTACATTATTTATATTATTTATTTAATTTAATTTAATTTTCATATTATATTAATCTATAACTATAACTATAACTATCAAACCGAATTAAATGTTTATTAAATATCCATATATATAAATATTATCATAAAGAATTAAAATATTCAAGAATATATTAACATACTTTATATTATCATATCTTTATGTTATATATCTTTATATTATATAACTTATATATTATCTTACACGTTTTCTATTGCAACTCAATATAATCATACTGGCAGCATACTGACAGTTTAAAAGCGTCATCCGTAAATAAAGAAATTATTTGCGAAATTTTCTTACTCAGTTATTCAATAATCAATTAAATCAAGCCGATAATTTAAAAGCATCCATAAAAGCGCTGACCGAAAATTCAGCTTTACCTGGACCTGCTTCTCCGTATCCTTCCGGTATCGGCAGATTATATTTATAATGAATTTCATGCCACTTCAGAAGCAGTTTAATATAATATTCAAGCGGAGCCGGAACATTGCCGAATTTACCCAATTTGCTGGTCTTTTCTGGGCACCATGTAGTATATCTCGGAATAATATTATGCGACATAAATATTTCTAATCCTTCCGCAGTTGATTCAACGGCTTCGTCAACAGTTTTGAAACCGTAAGGTTTTGAAAGTTCAATGCCGGCGACAAAATTGGGAATAACCCTATAATCTCCAAAAACATCTACCGCATCTAAAATTCTGCCAACCCATTTATCTCTGCCGATATATTTGCTTTTACCGGGACACAATTTATCAAACAACTCCTTGTTCCAAATTTCAAAATTAGTGTGATAAATGTAAGCTCCGGCATTTTTCAATCTTTTTAAATTATCTTTATCGTGAGCCTGAACAACAATTTTACTTATCCATTTTCCTTTAAATTTATCTTCAATTTTCTCAAGAAATCTGACATAAAAATCTACCTCGCCATCCCCGTTAAATTTCACTTCGTCTATAATGCTTCCGCCGGTCAGAGTATATGCTTTGGCGTTTGAATCTTTAGAAAGAGCGATAATATTAAGCGCATCAATTATATCGTCAATTGATTTGACCGCCGAATATTTTTGATTTATTTTTCGCTGATTGACATAATTAGAATTCATATCGCAAAACATACATTCAAGGTCTTCTCCAAAATACTGGCACATTCTAAAAACGGCAAGATATATTAAGTATCCCCATTCTATTGTCGGCGCCAGATCCCTGACAGATTTGCCGGATGCGGTAATTTCGGACATATAGGACTTCTCTTCCGAAAATAGGACATCCGCTATGAAATTTTCGTTTAGATAGAGAACAGGTTTAATTTCACCATTATTTTTATCTTCAACAAGCTTTATTATATATGGGGACGAATTATGAATTCTTACAGAAATTATCGTTCGTTTTAAATCGAAAGGACCTCCTGAAATTGCAATTTCTTCAGGATATTTTTTATTAAGCACTTCTTTATCATTATCAATATTGAATGAAAAAATAAAATAAGATTTGCCTGAGAAAGCAGTATCAGGCGTTGCTTCAAAGCGGATACCCTGCCTTAAAATATCTTCTTTTACAATTGCCTCAGGATTTATTTCACTTCCGAAATCCAGAATATACGCCTCTAATATTTTAAATTCAGATTTTGATATATTATTCATAAATTTTGATATATTGTTAGCAATTTGATATATATATGTATGAGATGCGTTTATATAATTATAAGTATGCTATAATTATCTATTATATATTTTTTATATTTGTCTTAATAATTTTTATTATTATATTTAACATCATTATATTATATTTTATTATTATATTTTTATTACTTATTGCTATATTTAAATTATTATCTTTAGCATTATTATATTTACATACGGCACAATTAACATCGACAGCTTATTTATATTGTGTTGATTTGATGATTTAATTAATGAGTAATATTGGCAGCGTAAGTTTATTATTTATATAAACAACATATAATATATCTTTACAATATATCTTTTAATATATATTTATATATCTTTTAATATATATTTGGGCAGCTCACGCTCCTTCTAATTTATTATTCTAACTTAATTGAGGGTTAATATCAAATGAAAAACATAAATACTTTTAACAGGATGAAAACCGACAATGAAAAAATAACCATGATAACGGCTTATGACTTTGTTCAAGCGCAAATTGCAGAAGAAGCAGATATAGACATTATTCTTATCGGAGATTCTCTGGCCACCACGATTCAAGGTAAAGAAAATACCTTGCCGGTTACGGTTGAAGAAATGATATATCATACGGAACTCGTACGGAGAGGCGCAAAAAATTCGTTTATTGTTTCCGATATGCCTTTTATGTCATATCAGATTGACGAAAAAGAAGCGCTTAAAAATGCGGGCAGGTTCGTTAAAGAATCAGGTGCTAACGCCGTAAAAATTGAAGGAGGCATAAACATAAAACACACTATTGAGAAAATAACAGGCGCAGGTATTCCCGTTGTATCGCATATCGGTCTTATGCCACAGTTTATCAATACTATGGGCGGATATAAAGTTCAGGGCAGATTAGAATCTGAAATAGAAAAATTAGTACTTGCGGCATTGGAACTTGAAAAAGCGGGCTCCTTTATGATGGTGCTGGAGGCAATGCCTGAAAATGCCGCAGACGCCGTTCAAAGTGCGGTTAAAATTCCTACAATAGGAATAGGCGCCGGCAGACACACGGACGGACAGGTACTGGTGTTCCATGATGCCGTCGGCATGCTGTCTTCTAAGCCTCCAAAATTTGTTAAAAAATATGCCGAAACAAGAAATATAATGCTCAAAGCTTTATCTGAATTCAAAGACGATGTTAAAAATAATATATTTCCTTCATCCGATAATATTTATTAATTAATTATTATTTAATTATACGGGATTGAAACAAAATTTTGAATGGTCTCAAACGATCTCATTTTGAATGGTCTCTTAATTCAACGTCTTTAATTTTATGCAGCTCTAATTTCCCTTATATTCATTTACATTCATTCCGCATTCGTTCAGTCGAACACTATAGTTTTATTGCCATATTCTATGATTCTGTCTTCAATAAATAATTTTACGGCTTTTGCCAATACTAATCTTTCTATTATTTTCCCCTTTCTTTTCAAATCATCAGTATCGTCTTCGTGAGTTATTCTTATAACATCCTGTTCTATTATAGGCCCGTCGTCCAATTTTTCATTGACAAAATGAGCAGTGGCGCCTATTATTTTAACGCCTTTTTCATATGCCTGTTCGTATGGTTTTGCCCCGGGAAAAGAAGGCAGAAATGAATGATGAATATTTATAATTTTTTTACCGAATAAATTAATAAATTGCTCTGAAAAAATCCTCATGTACTTTGCGAGTATAACAAAATCTACATCAAAATTATTTATTTTTTCAAGGATTATTTCTTCCTGTTTTGTTATCATTGTTTTATTATCCGCTTTACAGATGTGCCCGCTATTATAAGCAGATGGGGCGTTATCCAATGCGCTAAATGTGCTCAACGAAGCGCTGCCACAGGGGACATAAATAAAAGGTATTTTATAAAAATCTGCTATACTTGATAAATTTGTATGATTTGAAATTATACAGCTAATATTTAACAAAATGTCGTCTGCGTTCTTTTGCCATAAAAGTTCATTGAGACAATGGTCTTCTTTTGAAACGAATACCGCCGCATTCTTTTTAACCGAAAAGTCGCTTATTTTATAATTTATATGAAACTCGGATGCGATATCATCTAACTTGCTTTTTATAGCGAGCATACTTTTATTTTTATCGGTGTTTACATCTAATTCAAAAACTATTCTCATAAAAAAATGTCTGTTCGGAGGTTTTGTGGAATGCTGATTAGATTCAATTATATTAGCTCCGCCGTCAAAAAGCGCCTTGGAAACAGAAGCGACAATTCCTTTTTTATCGGGGCATGACAATATTAATACTGCAGTATTGTTATGATTTTTATTATTCATACTATTATTTTTATTATTTACACTACTTTTGTCATTTAAATTCATGAACTTTATTATTCAAATAAAAGCACTCTTATATATTATATGTGAAACATATTTTCTAAATAATATACTAAAATGCTATTATTTTCAAGGCGGATTGCAGATTGTTTGCAAGTTATTTAGTGCTTCCTTGATAATTTTGCAGCAGAAAGTTAGGCGGTAATACCGCTTAGGAAAACCACATTTTAAAATTGGGGGGGTTTATTTTGCAATAATTGGTAATTATATTATGTAATAAACAGACTACCTCTTCCAACCGTCACCATTATCCTGTCCTTTTTCCAAAAGCAAGTCGGAAAAGGCATCATGCTTAGGGGATATATTAATACCTTATCGGTTTATTAAAAGCATTATGTTAGTCGATATTGTTTTGCAGAAGTTTTTTACGTTATTCCAATCCTGCCATTTTTTATCAAGATTTTTATATTTAGCTAAATCGGTTTCATTTAAGTCGTAAGGCAATTAACTACGAAATCGGTATCGTTTGAGGTTCTATGTTCTGCGTATATAGCTGAAGCTGTTCCGCCCACTACTACGGCGTCAGGCAAAATTTCATTAATTCTTGCTATATTAGAAACAACCTCTTCCCATGAGCTCCGCTGATTTGAGCTCCACTGAACTTCGTTTGCAATTCCATTTTTATCGTTTGGCATTCAAATTTCCTTCTTTTAAAAATAATGCTAAATTATGCCATAAATGATATTTTTGCTCGGTCGGGTCAGAAATATAGCGTCCGGTTATCTTTAAAACATCGTCTAAAATTTCAGGGTGATTCAGACAATAATCCCTGAATTTAAACCATGAATCCATCTCTCCTCTTGATATTATATCGTCAATGGCCTCAAGAGGAAACCCCTTTTGGATATCCACGTTTATATGACGATGGTTCATGATATCGTATGTTTTGACATTTTCCATAACTTGATTATAACACGTTAATATTATTATTTATTCATATTATATTACATTATGTCATACCTTGCTTCCAGTTCCTTAACCTTTTTAAGTTATCCAGGGTTTACTTACTTTTATAATAAAACAATAAATAATGAAATTAATATAATTTTAAAGCAAATTAAAATATTTCTGTCAAGCTTTTTTTCAAAATATTTTTCTCCCGCTAATAATGTTGTATAATAGTTATATAATCAAGAAAAATTAAATTACAAAAATTAAAATGATAATATTATGCAATAAACATATATTATGCTCATAACCGAAGAAACGTTTGTCATATCGGATACTCATTTCGGAGATTTAGACTCCGTAAAGAACGGTTTCGATAAATTATTGATTGATAATTGGAATAAAACTGTTTCTGAAACGGATACCGTATTGCACCTCGGAGATTTTACCTCAGACGATACTGCTAAAGCTCTTGAAGAAAAAATAAGAAAATACGGTAATCTTTTACACGGAAGAATTTTGTTAATAAGAGGTAATCACGACACTGCTCATAGCGGAGTTTATAAAACGTCGGGTATAGAATTAGTAAACGAGTTTAAAAATCCTTGGTATAGCGCAGTATCTGGAACTATTAAAAATAAAAAGGTACTTTTTTCGCACTATCCG
The DNA here is from genome assembly GCA_021794475.1 of bacterium. Taxonomy (GTDB): domain Bacteria; phylum SZUA-79; class SZUA-79; order Acidulodesulfobacterales; family Acidulodesulfobacteraceae; genus Acididesulfobacter. The sequence continues at coordinate 77,089 of JAJYQS010000101.1, forward strand.
ATAAAAGATATTTATATGATATTAAATCATAGCAGTACTATTCGAAGTTATGATTATATGCGGCAGTTAGACGAAAATCCTTTTAAGTTTATGATAGAACAATTAGAAGAAATTTTTATTAAAAATAAATTAGATATAAATATACACGGCCATATCCATAATAGAATAAAGCTTTTCAATAATCTTACAAACGTATCTCTCACTAACATCGAATATAAACCCGTTAGGCTTGGAGAATTGATTTGATTATTATTTGTCCTTCTCGTATCTTTGCAAAAATCCGATTAATTGAAATGGACTTACTAATTAATATGCCGCATAATTTATAATTTCTTCAATATCGTTAATTATATAATCAGGACCAGCTTCTTTAAGAGCAGAATAACTTATTTACTGCGATTTTAAGCGGTGCGCCGGAGGGGATTAGAACACCAGTCTGCAAATTCGTAGTCTGA
>JAJYQS010000074.1 GCA_021794475.1 bacterium
AAAACGGAATATATTTACAACGTTGTTTATTTAGAAGGAAATCCTATGACATATCCGGAAGTTGAAACACTTCTGGATGGGATAACCGTGGGCGGAGTTTAAAGATAGAACAAAAAGCTGTAAGAATTAAGGCAGTGCAGGTATTAACTCTTAATTCAAGAATCTTTTATAATCTGATAAATAGAAATTAAATAAAATTAAAACGTCGTTATTTCGACAACATATTTTATATAAGTTCTAAATTTCAATAAAAATAGCATTAAACAATTATATTAGTTGAATTTGATGCATATTTAGGAGATAAAAAATTTAATTAGGTTGGCGCAGCTTGAAAACATTGAACATTAATTTCGTCTATCCATATCGGCGGTTTTTTCTCGATTAGATAATAATATGTCTCTCCGATATTTTTCCAATCAGTATTTTTCTTCTATATTTTATACAGGCTACATAGTGGAACTGAAGACAATATACTGAATGATTGCCTTTGTTTGTATCATATTTCATATATTTAGTATAACTGAAATATAATGTCAAACAAAAAAACAAATAATATATTGTATTGCCCGCAAAAGGCATGCTTTTGCATATCCCCTACCTTACGAAAGGGAGGTTCTCGGCAATGTTAGTTAAAACCCTCAGTTAGATTTTATAACAATTATATTAAAAGTTAAATTTCAACAAAATAAATGCAATTGAAAAATATATTTGGTATAATTAAATAATATTATGAGCAAAATTATATGCAATATATACAGCAGATAACGTTAAAAATGTATAAAAAGATTATAGCAGATTACCTCACATCCAAAATACAAGATCTTCTTGCAGTTATTATATTCGGCAGTTTTGCAAATAATTCCGAAAACAGAAGCAGCGATATAGATATAGCGTTTTTATCTTCAAAAAAAATTTCAAATATAAAAAGATGGGAATTGCAGGAAGAATTAGCCTCAATTTTAGACAAAGATGTAGATTTGGTTGACTTGGAAAGCGCAAGCGATGTTTTTAGATTTCAAATTGCTTCGCAGGGTATTGTTATATATGCCGATAACAGCAAAGATATAGAGCTTTATTTAGATAAAATATATACAATCTATTTACAATTAAACGACGATAGAAAAGCTATATTAGAAGATGTTAGGAATGGGGTATATTATGTATGACGATTTGATTATTAATAAAATTAGCACAATAAATAAATGTATTGAAAGGATAAGATACGAATACAATAAATCAGAAAATTCTATTAAATTAGATTTTACCAGACAAGATTCTATAATATTAAATCTTGAAAGAACATCCTAAGCTACTATAGATATAGCTTCCCATATCGTTAGAATTAAAAAGTTAGGTATTCCTCAGACAAATAGAGATGTTTTTGTCATTTTAGAAAATAACAATTTAATATCGTCCGAAAATCAGTAAAAGAATGCAGGCAATGGTAGAGTTCAGAAATATCGCCGTTCATGATTACCAGAGTTTAAATTTAGACATAATAGTAGAAATAGTAAAAAACCATTTAAATGATTTTACGGAATTTATAAATCAGATTATAAAATAAAAAAACAAGAAAACTGCTTTACATTATTCGATAAATATATATTGATGAAAATAATGAGCCGATAGGCTGGATAGAAGTAGAGTTTTTATAAATTGATATGTATTTTTATTTCTGCTTATCATTAGTGTTTGTTTGAAAATTAAATTAACTGAGGTAAAATTGAGCAAAATTCTTATAACATATATCGGAAGCGGGAATAAATCATCAGGCTACAGCAAGGCAAATTATTCTATAGGCGGGACAACTTACGAAGATAAGGAATTTATCGCTGAAGCCTTAGCGGAACATTTAAATATAGATAAGATTTATTTTTTTGGAACTGTATCGTCTATATAGGATAGCGTATATAAAAATTTTTCACGGAAAATAAAAAATAGCGATAACAGTTACAATTACGATATTGAAAGCAGTCTCTACGAAAAAATAGATTCTAAATATTTAAGCGAAAATGACCTTGAATTAGTATCTGATGCCATTGACGAATATATCGGAACGCAAGGCTCTAAATGTTTTATTATAGATTACGGCCTTAATGATACTGAACTCTGGAATAATTTTAAAAAATTTTTAGAAATTGCAAATATTGCCAATAATGATGATGAAATATATCTTGATATAACCCACTCGTTCAGGTCTTTAGCCATTATGAGCTTTATTATGGTTCAATTTATAGAACAGATTAAAAATTTAGATATAAAGGTTGAAGGTATTTTTTCAGACAATAACCAGCGGAATTTATTAAACATGCTTTTGTTATATTAATAATAAAAATAATTAAAAGCAATATTCATGCATACGGAAGAGGTTTATGTCGAAAACCATTATAAAATACTGACGTACTTTATGATAAGATTATTAATATCAAATCACCGGTCATTTTATAGACCGGTAATCTGATTTAATAAATATATTATGATGACGCAATATAATATTTGTATAGTCTTAATTAATTTATTAGAAACTGTAATCAACGCCTATTAAATAGTTGTTTACAGTTATGCTGCTTGACAGTGAAGCACCCATATACTGCGCCGTTACACCCCAGTTTGGAGTAAATGCATATTTAACGCCCACGCCGTATAAAATACCACCTTCGGAGCTAACCCCAGAAACACCGCTATAATTGTACTGAGGCTCTGCATATGAGTAAGAAGTAGTATATGCATAGTCGATATATCCTAATTTTACAAAAGGCGTAATGTTATGATAATCGTATCCGCCTTTTACAAACGCTGCATAATAAACGGAGTCTACAGATATAGAATAAGCATTGCCGTAATAATTATTATCAAAAGAGCCGTCATCTGCATAGCCAAGTGAAACGCCGCCTCCGACAACAATTTTGTTCAAATGGTAATTATCTCCTAATGAGATATTATAAGTTCCTCTTGATTTTGTAGAATAACCGCTGCCGAGGGATGTAGAACCCAAACCGCCGTTAACCGCAACATAAAACTTGCTGTAGTTTAGACCGTAAGCGTTAGCTTTGCCGGGCTTTATCGCGATAAAAGCTATTAAAGCAACAAAAATAAATAATCCGATAAACTTCTTGTTTTTCATTTCTAAGATTTCTCCTTTAATAAATTTAATTAATGTTATTTTATTATATCATAAATAATGTTGCAGCTTTATTACAAATATATTACAATTTTGTTAAGATTCAAAGTATTTATTTTTTTATATCGTCAATGGGCTAAAATAAGTTAAGTTTAAATTTTTATCCATAATGTTAATTTATTGTTGCATAGTATCACATTGTGCTTTGTTAAACAATAAAAATATTTTTTCATATTATATATTTGTAAGATATAATATGAATAGCAGCAGCGGAATATTCAATTATGTACCATTAAACGATAGACGAGCTTAATTTAAGTTGAGTTTTTGAATTATTTTAAATCACTAATCATAATGTTTCATGTGAAACAAATCTCCAGTCAGTAAATTAAATTTATTAATTTTGAGCGCCAAATATAAAATGCATGAAAATGAATTTATCGCATATTTAAAAGAGTCATTATATAAAAAAGATTTAAATAAAATAATTTTCAGCAGAAATGCGGCATCGGACAAAATAGGAGAACAGCTGAGAAAAACCTATATTTTTTATAAAGAAATGATAGAATGGAATAAAAAAATCAATCTTACGGCTATCACGGAGCCGTTTGAATTTATAGAAAGAAATATAATAGATTCATTAATGGTATTTAAAATACTGGACGGCAGTTTTTATAGAAAAAGCAACCTGAAATTATTAGATATAGGTTCCGGAGCCGGTTTACCCGGAATAATATTAAGAATTTTTAATACGGATGCGGCACTATATTCAATTGAATCGGTATTGAAAAAATGCGCTTTTCAGAAATATGCGGCAAGAAAGCTGGGTTTTGAGAATTTTTACTGCATCAATGAAAATATATATAAAATATATGAATTGCCGAAGATTAACACAATAATTACAAGGGCGGCGTTCAATGTAAACGAATTATTTCATTTGATAGACTCCTTAAAGATGAAAAATTTCGAACTGCCGGTAAATTTAATATTATTTTTAACGAATCTTAAAGATGCGAATGCAATAGCAAACGGAAAATATGACGATAAAAGTCTTTACATTGATAAAATTTTAATGTATAAAAATAATAATGACAGGGATAAAAAATTTAAACAAATCGTGAATTTTAAGATAACGAATAAGATTTAAATTAAAATTTCAATATGTATGGCTAAAACTATCTGCATTTCCAATCAGAAAGGAGGAGTAGGCAAAACCACCACAGCCGTCAATGTCGCTGCGTGCCTTGCCGCTTATGAAAAAAAAGTTTTGCTTATCGATGCAGACCCTCAGGCAAATGCGACCAGCGGATTAAATATCCAGATAAGCAGAAGCGACAAAAATACGCTTACAGTTTATGACTGCTTACTTGATTCTGCCAATACAAAAAAAGCTATTCTGCCGACTGAAATGAAAAATTTGTTCGTGATTCCCTCTTCTTCAGATTTGGCTGGCATAGAGGTTGAAATTGTAGATATTGAAGACAGAGAGTATCTACTGAAACAAAATATAATAGAAAAAATTTCGGCAGATTTTGATTTTATTTTTATCGATACGCCCCCGTCGCTCGGGCTTATTACCATTAACGCTTTAGTTGCTTCCGATAGCGCCATTATACCTATGCAGTGCGAATATTACTCGCTGGAAGGAATATCAAGACTTATGAATACAATAAAAATAGTAAATCAGAAACTGAACAAAAAATTGACGATTGAAGGCGTTTTATTTACAATGTACGACCCAAGAATGAATTTGACTCATCAGATAATAAATGAAGTTAAGAAATATTTCGGCGATAAAATTTATGAAAATGTTATACCGAGAAATATTAAATTGCCGGAAAGTTCAAGTTTTGGCAAACCTATTATTTTATATGAAATTAATTCTAAAGGAGCGAGCAGCTATTTAGAATTGACCAAGGAAATTTTGAACAGAGCAGCATAAATACGCGCTGCATAATTCATTGCTGTTGTATATGCGTTACAGCGGAAAAACAGATATCATAATTACTAAAATAGTAATAAAATAGATAAAGCGAACGAAACAAAATACAGATAACAGATAACAGATAATTAGATAATTGATAATTATAGATAACTTTTTTATATTAAAAAATGTTTGAGCACAAGCAGGATAAAACCTTGAAAATCAAGCGGAATGTTCTTGGAAGAGGACTTGGCGCTTTGCTGTCCGATAACGTCGAAAGCGTCGAAACTTCCGATTATAAAATATTTGAGATAGACATAAATAAAATAAAAACCGGAATATACCAGCCAAGAATATATTTTGATGATAAAAAACTGGAAGAATTAAAAAATTCAATAAAAGAAAACGGAATAATTCAACCTCTGCTCATAACAAAATCCGCAGCAAATACGGAAGGCGGCATCGGCGGCGAGATATATGACCTTATTGCAGGCGAAAGAAGATACCGGGCTGCAAAGCAGCTTAATTTTCAAACTGTTCCGGCAATAATAAAAGATTTTACAGGTTCCAAAGCTATAGAGATAGCTCTGATAGAAAATATTCAGCGTCAGGACTTAAACGTTATAGAAGAGGCTCAATGCTATAAAAGACTGATAGACGAATTTAACCTGACCCACGAAGAACTGTCTGCAAAAATTGGAAAAGATAGAGCAACTATAACTAATATGCTGCGATTGTTGTCGTTAAGTCCTGAAATGAAAGAAAATATCATTAACGGGGTCATATCGCCGTCGCATGCAAGAAATTTAATAGGTTTATCCGAAACCGAAGCATTATCCCTTACTGATAAAATAGACAAGGAAAAACTTACCGTAAGAGAAGTGGAAGAATATGTAAAAAATTTGAAGACAGCCAATGCTCCGGCTATAAACGCAAAAAACAAAACTAAAAATAAAAATGCGGACAATTCATTGGATAGAAAGTTTTCAGCTTTGCATGCGCAGATAAAAGATTATGAAAATAAAATTTTCGAAAAATTGCAGGCTCAGGTAAAAATTAATTATAAAATCAATCATTACAAGAATAAAGTTCAAGGCAATATAGAAATAAAGTTTAATTCCGACAGTCAGCTGGAAAAAATTATTGAATCGCTGCTTGCTTAATTAATTAGCCAATTAAAAATCATATATATTTACGGAAATAAATTTTACTTGACTTTAGTAAGGCAATTATGATATTTAAGATAACTTAATTGTATATAATACATATTGAAAAATAATTTAAAAATAAAAAATGATATGATTATATCAGTGCAAAGTCCTAACTAAACTGTAGTTCGAAATTAACTTATTAATAACCATTCACCAATGAAAGAATTAGTCATTACATGGCAGGGGCTGCTGTTTGAAGCGGCGGCTTTTTTAATTTTTACTTATCTGATAAATATTTTTTTATTTAAGCCGATAAAAGATATAATTAAAAAAAGACAGGAGATGCTTGATTCAAATATCGACAAACAGAAGGATTACGAGACATCGGTCGAAAATATCCTGAAAAATATTGAAGACGAAAAGAAAGAATATAAATTATTTCTTAATCAGATCAGGGAAGATTATCATAAAGATGCAACTAATATAGCAAACGAAATGCTTGAAGCGGCAAAGAAAGAGGCAATAGAAACTTTTGATAAAAAAATAGAAGAAATAAAGAAATCCAGAGGTTCAATTTATGATTCAATTAAAGCTGAATCGTCTGCAATATCAAAATTAATAGTTAATAAAATAATAGATTGATTTAATAATACAACACAATACAATAATGGAATTATTCTGGCGTATATTTGATACTCTTATCCTTATCGCAGGTCTGGCTTATATACTCGTTAAATATATAGCTCCTTTTTTTAATAAAAGAAAAGCAGATATTATAGAAGCATTAAATAAAGCTGAGGAATCGGAAAAACGGGCTCAGGCACTTTTGGATGATGCAAAAAAACAGCTTGAAGATGTTAAAAAAGAAATGGATGCGCTTAAGGAAAAAGCTAAATCAGAAGCTGTAATAGAAAAAGAGAGGATAATTGAAGAGACAAAGAAGACTGCCGCTAAAATATACGAAAGATATGAAGTTTTAGCGCAGACTGAATTAGACAGGCAAAAGCGGGAGCTGTACGAAGAAGCAGTAAGTATGTCTATAGAATTAGCCCAAAAAATTATACTTGACGAATTGACTCCGGAACTGCAGGAAAAAATAAATAAAAAATTGATTGAAAATATAGGTGAAGCAATTGTCTGATAATAGCATAGTTTTAAAAAGATATGCGAATGCGCTTATAGGGGTGTCTTTTGAAAAAAAGGATATTGAGGATACCTACGCCGAGTTCAAAAAAATAGTAGACTATTATAACGATAAAAACAATTCTGATTTTAAAGAATATATCGGACTGCCGTTTATCGACAAAAAGGAAAGAATTAATACTATAAATATTTTAAGCGAATATTTATCGGTAAATAAAATTTTAACGGAGTTTCTTTCTTTATTAGTAGAAAACGAAAGAATTAATTCCATGAATAATATATTTGAAGAATTTGTAAAAATTAAAGATGAAAAAAACGGTTTAGTCAAGATGACGGTTATTTCCGGTAAAAAACTCAGCAGCAACGAATTAAAAATGGTGCAGGAAAAAATTGAAAATAAATTAAACAAAAAAATAATCTTGGAAGAGATTACAGAACCCGATGCAATAGGCGGATTTTTAATAAAAATTAACGGAAAAATATTTGACGGAAGTATAATGACACAAATTAAAAATATAGCGACATTTTTAAAACAAGGAGCTTTTGTATATGGGAATTAAAGCCTCGGAAATAACGGATATTATTAAAAAAAGAATAGAAACATATAAGAAAAGCATAGATACAAGTGAAGTGGGAATTGTTTTATCGGTCGGCGACGGGGTTGCAAAAATATACGGTTTAAATAATGTTATGTCCGGCGAAATGTTGGAATTTACCCCGGACATCTTCGGATACGTTCTGGATCTTGAAGAAGATAACGTAGGCGTTGCAATTCTCGGAGAAGATTATAGAGTTAAAGAGGGAGACGTAGTTAAAAGGACCGGCAATATCGCTCAGGCTCCCGTAGGAAAAGAAATTATAGGCAGGGTGCTTGACGGTTTAGGCAGACCCATTGACGGGAAAGGCCCCCTTAATGCCACGGCGTATTCGCCGATTGAGAGAAAAGCCGTCGGTATAGTAGAAAGAAAAAAAGTTAATGAACCTATGTATACGGGGCTTAAGGTCATAGATGCTCTTATTCCTATCGGCCGCGGTCAAAGAGAACTTATTATCGGAGACAGACAGACAGGCAAAACCGCAATTGCCATTGATACAATTATAAATCAGAAAAATTCAGGGATTTACTGCATATATGTTGCCATAGGACAAAAACAGTCCAGCGTATCCGTTATTTACGACAAGTTGTTTCAGGAAGGAGCAATGGAATACACGACAATAATTGCGGCAAATGCAAGCGATCCTGCAACCCTTCAATATTTTGCTCCATATACAGGAGCGACTATGGGAGAATATTTCAGAGACAACAAGATGCATTGTCTTATTGTCTATGATGACCTCTCAAAACATGCTGTGGCTTACAGACAGCTTTCTCTGCTTCTGAGGAGACCGCCGGGAAGAGAAGCGTATCCGGGTGATGTTTTTTATCTGCATTCCAGACTATTAGAAAGGGCGGCAAAATTAAACGACGAACTGGGCGGCGGTTCATTAACCGCATTGCCTATTATAGAAACCCAGGCAGGTGACGTATCGGCTTATATTCCGACAAACGTTATTTCTATTACCGACGGGCAGATATTCTTAGAAACCGATTTGTTTTATGCAGGTATTAGACCGGCTGTTAATGCCGGTATGTCAGTATCAAGAGTCGGAGGTGATGCGCAAATTAAGGCAATGAAACAAGTTGCCGGCGGTTTGAGGCTATCGCTGGCTCAGTATAGGGAACTGGCTGCATTTGTGCAATTCGGCGCCGATCTTGATAAAATTACGCAAGACATGATAGCAAACGGCATTATGATGTCGGAGCTATTAAAACAGGAGCAGTATAAACCTATGCCTGTTGAAAAAGAAGTCATTATTTTATTCGCCGCAAACAATGGATATTGCAAAGGATATAAAACGTCTTCGTTGAGGAAATACGAACAGGAGCTGCTATCGTATATAGAAAATAATAATTCTGATATATTAGAAGGAATTAGAGAAAAAAAACAGATTGACGACGATATAAAACAAAAACTTATTTCTGCATTAGATAAATTTAAGCCGCTTTTTGCTGAAGATTAATTAATTATATAAAAATAAAAATATATGGCAAATTTAAAATCTATAAAAAGAAAAATAGCAAGCGTTAAAAATACCAGGCAGATAACAAAGGCCATGAAGATGGTTGCAGGCGCAAAATTGAAAAAAGCCCAGCTTGCTATGAATGAATTTAAGCCGTATGCGGCAGCTTACGAACAGGTTGTCGTTAATATGACAAATAATATATTGCTTAGAAATAGTTCGTTTTTTCAAATCAGAGAAAAAATTAACAATGTGGGTTTTATTGTTATAACTTCGGACAGAGGGCTATGCGGCGCATTTAACGTTAATATATTTAAAGAAGTATTGGACAATATAAAAAAAAGGAATCTTGAAAATAATAATACAAATTTATATATTGCCGGTAAAAAAGGCGCTGATTTTTTTAAAAGACACGGTTACCAAATTAATTTTAATTCCGGTACTGCCGTTAAAAAAGAAGAAAGCAGTATAGCAGAAGAGTTATCTAAAATTGTTACCGAAGATTTTATAAACGGGAAAATAGATGAATTACATATTATTTCAAGCAGATATTTTTCTCCTATAAATCAGAAACCTGACTGTAAAAAGATATTTCCTTTTGAGAAGACGAGAGAGAATGTAAATGCCGAAGATTACGTAATTGAACCCGATTCGAACGACGAGGAAGTTTTAAGCAAAATATTTAATGATTATATAAAAGTTGAAATAGATATAAGATTGTTTGAATCTAATGCCGGTGAACAGGCATCAAGAATGAACGCTATGGATAATGCTACTAGAAATGCCGGAAAATTGATAAATAAATTAACTCTTTCATATAATAAAGCCAGACAGACTGCTGTTACGCTTGAAATATTAGATTTAGTGAATGGAGCTAACGCGCTTAAATAATTCCTTGGAGGATTGTAGATGAATGAAGGCATACTTATACAGGTAAAAGGACCTGTAGTAGATGTAAAATTTGAAAATAAAAAATTACCTGCTATTTATAATGCGTTAAAACTTACCAATCCGCATATAAATGATTCAGAATATAACCTTGTGCTTGAAGTGTCTCAGCATTTAGGCGAGGATACCGTAAGATGTATAGCACTCGATTCTACCGACGGTCTGGTCAGGGGTATGAAAGTCGTGGATACCGGTACTAATATTACCGTTCCGGTGGGCAAACCGGTATTAGGAAGAATTTTTAACGTTATAGGAGAGCCTGTAGATAAGTTGGGTCCGGTGCAAACCTCAGCCAGACTTCCAATTCACAGACCTGCCCCTGCATTTGAGGAGCAGGCGACATCATTTGAAATTTATGAGACAGGTATAAAAGTTCTTGACCTTCTCGAGCCTTATATAAAAGGCGGCAAAGCCGGTTTATTCGGCGGCGCAGGCGTAGGAAAAACAGTTTTGGTTATGGAACTGATTCACAATATTGCAATTGAACATGGCGGCTATTCAGTGTTTGCAGGTGTCGGCGAAAGAACTAGAGAAGGAACAGACTTGTGGACTGAAATGAAGGAGTCCAAAGTCTTAGATAAAGCGATATTGGTTTACGGACAGATGAACGAACCTCCCGGAGCAAGAGCCAGGGTTGCGCTTTCAGCTCTCACTATGGCAGAATACTTCAGAGACGAGGAAAAACAGGATGTTTTGCTGTTTATAGATAATATTTTCAGATTTGCTCAGGCAAATTCAGAAGTCAGTTCTATTTTAGGCAGAATTCCTTCGGCAGTCGGATATCAGCCGACACTTGCTACGGATATGGGAGAGCTTGAAGAAAGAATAACAAGTACAAAAAAAGGTTCTATAACTTCTGTTCAGGCGGTTTACGTTCCTGCAGACGACTTAACCGATCCTGCTCCTGCTACAACATTTGCGCATCTTGATGCAACAACTGTTTTATCTAGGCAGATAGCCGATTTGGGAATATATCCTGCCGTTGACCCTTTGGATTCAACGTCGAGAGCGTTAGACAAAAATATTATCGGCGAAGAGCATTATAACGTGGCAAGAAAAGTGCAGACAGTATTGCAGAAATATAAAGAACTTCAGGATATTATAGCGATTTTAGGTATTGACGAATTGTCGGAAGACGATAAAATAATAGTAGCAAGGGCAAGAAAAATTCAAAGATTTTTATCTCAGCCATTTTTTGTTGCCGAAGTTTTTACAGGAGCTCCCGGAAGATATGTACCTCTTAAGGAAACCATAAGAGGTTTTAAAGAATTAGTAGAAGGTAAATATGACGATGTGCCCGAACAGGCGTTTTATATGGTCGGCACAATGGATGAAGCTATGGAAAAGGCTAAAAATTTAAAAAAATAGAGATTCTGTAATAATAGCCTTAATGTTTTAATATCCGAATGTCGTTATGTTAGATTAAGTTATTAAAGTTATTAAGTAAAGCAAAAAACATATTTATTAATTCAGCAAGAAATGCAAGAAAAGGCTAAACAAAATAAAATTTAAAAATAATTAAAATTAATTCGTAAAAAAATAATATGCCATTAAAATTAAAAGTTGTAAACACGAAAAAGATTTTAATTGAAAGTAATGATGTAGATTACTGTGAAATTCCTGCTAAATGCGGTATAGAGGGTATTTTACCGGGGCATATTAATTTTATTTCATTTTTAAATGAAGGTAAGATAAAATATAAAACAAAAGATGAGCATAATGAAATAGACGCTAAAGAAGGCTTCGTGGAATTTAGCGATAATACGATAAGCATATTATTAAAAGGGTAATTAATATGCTTGATATAAAACTGATAAGGGAACAAAAAGATTTCGTAAAACAAGAGATTGAGAAGCTTTTTATTGATGCTCCGATAGATGAGATTTACGAACTTGACGAAATAAAAAGAAATAAATTATTTATTGTTGAAAATTTAAGGAATAAAAGAAAAACACTATCTTCAGAAATTGCAAAAGAAAAAGATGCATCCATTATTCAATCAAAAAAAGAAGATGTCAAAACAATAAATTTACGGATAAAAGAAGAAGAAGATTTACTAAGAGACATAGAGCAAAAGTTTGATAAGCTTATGCTTGAAGTCCCTAACCTTCCAGACCCTGAAGTTCCTGTCGGCAAAGATGATTCTGAAAATATACCGGTATCATATTTCAATGAGAAAAAGACATTTGATTTTCAATTAAAAACTCACTATGAAATTGGAGAGGCTAAGGGGTATATAGATTTTAACCGCGGCGTAAAAATATCCGGGACAAGATTTTATATTTTAAGGAATTTTTTTGCTAAACTGCAAAGGGCGGTTATTAATTTTATGCTTGATACGCATATCTGTGAACACGGATACGAAGAAATCTATTCTCCGTTTATGGTTAACAAGGAATGTCTAATCGGCACGGGACAGTTACCGAAGTTTGCTGACAATCTATATATGGATACTGATTCTGACATGTGGTTTGTGCCTACAGCGGAAGTTCCGGTCACTAATATGTATAGAAACGAGGTGCTGAATGCCTGCGACTTGCCGATACGCCATGCTGCATACACTGCCTGCTTTAGAAAAGAGAAAATGTCGGCAGGCAAAGATTCGCGCGGTATTAAAAGAGGACATCAGTTTGATAAAGTTGAACTTGTTAAAATTGTAAAACCGGAAGATGCGAAGGAAGAGCTGTTTAAACTTATAGCAGACGCTCAGGATATTTTAAACCGGTTGGATTTGCCGCACAGATTAGTCAAAATATGCACAGGAGATTTAAGTTTTTCCGCTGCGGAAAAATACGACATTGAAGTTTATGCTCCGGGTATAAACGAATGGTTGGAAGTAAGTTCCTGCTCTAATTTTAACACTTTTCAGGCAAGGCGGGCAAATATTAAATTTAAACGCGAAAACGATTCTAAACCAGAATTTGCCGCTACGTTAAACGGTTCTGGACTTGCTCTGCCAAGGGTTATGATAGCTATAATAGAAAATTATCAGACGATAGACGGAAACGTGAGAATTCCTGAGGCTTTAAAATCATATTTCGGTTCCGAAGAAATTATTTAAACACTCGCCGCTTTTTGAATCTCAAGATATTTGAATCTCATGATATTTGTACTAAAAGACATCCGTACTAATAAAGAACCCTTGCAAAAACCTCCAAGGAAATTAAACTATGCAGTATCCGACGAAGTAATTAATTCTTTCATTTAAATCAAAATATAATATAATATAATAATTTGCACGGCTACAATATAAAAAGGTATAGCCGGTTTAATAAAAAATAATATTATAAAATTATTAATTTATTAGTTAAATATATTATGCAGCATTATAAAAAATTTTTGAGTTCGGTTGTTTTAATATTATCGTCTGTATATTGTTTTATTTCCCTCCTTTCATACAATGTATATCAGATATCTTCAAATTCATATTCGATAGCCGTAAAACGCAGCGTAAACTTAGGGGGTGAATTCGGCTCTTTTATTTCAATGTGGATGCTTCAAATTTTCGGTTACGGCTATTTTTTGCTGATATTAATCTGTTTTATTATCGGAATTATTTTAATAATAACTAAAAAGGATTATAAATTTTATTCCGGACTAGTATTATTTTATCTCAATTCATTAATATTTCTTAACTTGATAAACGATGATTCGTTATATCATAAATTTAGCATATCCGGCGGCGGATTAATAGGAGAAGAATTATTAAATTCCGGAGAAAGATTGCTTGGGGAAATAGGCGTAATATTAGTTATTTTGTTTGGTTATGTAATAGTTTTTTTATTGTTATTTGATAATTACGATTTAAAAAAATTATATGCAGCAGCTATAAATTATAAAAATAAATTAAAGGCAGAGATATACGCTATATTAAAAATTAAATCTAAAGGGCTTAAAACTGAAGATACGGCTGTAAACGATAATAAATTTCCGATTAAGAAGTCTTTTCCAAATAATTTAAAAGGGAGATTGCATAACATATTTGATAATGTAATGACAAAACTAAAAATCAAAAAAAAATTGAAGAGTATAAATAATAATAATAATTATGGCGACGATTTAAAATATAGCGCAGAATTCGAATTAAGCGCTAAAAATAGTAAGGCTAATAATCTATGGTATGATTCTAATTTAAAAAATACTTACGATGATGAAAAAAAATATGGGCGGCCAGACGATAAAAAAACAGAACAATCTAAAGATGTCTATAAGACAGATGGCGATGATTATCCCATTGAAAAATATATATTAAAACATGAAGACAGCATTGATGTTAAAGAAGACAGTGTAACTTATAAAATCGATAACAATAAAAATATAGAAAGCCGGACTGACGAAAGAACAAATGAAACAAAATCTGAAAATGCCAACGGCAATTTGCCTGATGCTGCAGCAGTTAAAGAGTTTGAAATTCCGCTGCCGTCTATTTTGCCGATCAGAGTCATTGACGAAAAACAAAAAATAGATAAAATTGAATTAACTCAAAATGCAAAAATAATAGAAAAAAAATTATCAGACCTTGGTATTAAAGGACGCATAACAGGTATCGAACCGGGCCCGATTATTACAATGTATGAATTTGAGCCGGAAAGCGGTGTAAAAGTCGGTAAAATTCAGACAGTTTCCGAAGATTTAACCATGGCTTTAAAATCAAAATCCGTAAGAATCACCGGTGTTATCCAGGGTAAATCGGCAGTAGGCATCGAAGTGCCAAATAGAAAGAGGGAAACGGTTTATTTTTCTGAATTGATTAATTCTGCAGAATTTAAAAATTCAAAGTCGCTTTTGACTATTGTGCTCGGTAAAGGACCAAAAGGAAATAACGCGGTTTTTGATCTTGCAAAGTGCCCGCATTTGCTTGTGGCGGGTTCGACCGGTTCCGGTAAAAGCGTTTTTTTAAATACGCTGATTACCAGTATATTGTTTAAGGCAACATACGAAGAAGTTAATTTTTTGATGATAGACCCCAAAAGATTGGAATTAACTTTTTATGAAGGACTGCCGCATCTTGTTACCGATGTAGTATGCGACCCTAAAAAAGCCGCGGCGGCGTTAAGCTGGGCTGTAAAAGAAATGGAAGACAGATATAAAATGATGCAGGAGGCAAAGGTCAGAAATATTGAACAGTATAACGTATATTTAAAACAAAATCATAAACAGATACTGCCATTCTTAGTGATTATAATAGATGAATTAAGCGACCTTATGCTTGTCAGCCCGAAAGACGTTGAGACTTCTATCATGAGATTGTCTCAGATGGCAAGAGCCTGCGGGATACATTTAGTTATAGCGACGCAGCGCCCCTCCGTTAATGTCATTACCGGAGTAATAAAAGCAAATATGCCTTCAAGGCTGGCATTTCTTGTGTCTTCTAAGATAGATTCAAGAACCATTTTAGATTCAAATGGTGCGGAAGAACTGCTGGGCAACGGAGATATGCTTTTCCTCCCCCCAGGGCAGGGAAAATTGTTAAGGATTCATGGGGCATATATAAGCGAAGAAGAAATACAGAATGTTATCAATTCGATTGTCAGCAGACATTTACCGTCACAAAAAAAAGAACTGTTAATAAATGAGTTTGAAAAATCTAATAATTTTGATAGAATTACAGAAAATACCCAGGATGAAAATTTACATGAAGAATTGTTAGATTTAATTAATGAGCGAAATATGGAATACGTTTCGATTTCGTTTGTTCAGAGAAACTTCAGAATCGGGTTTAACAGGGCTGCAAGGCTTATTGAAAGACTGCAGAGCGAAGGAATTTTAAATAATAAAGGGAGAATAATTAAGTGAAGAGATTATCGCCGTATTTTAATTTGTGTTTAACAATTTTATCGGTTTCGGTTGTTGTTTTAATAATGTCAAATATTAAAAAGACTTATGCAATAGGTAATAATATCGTCATAAAAAAAATAGAACTAAAATATTCAAATATAAATTCTATTACTGCAGACTTTATACAGAAAGAAATTTTAAGGGGATATTCACAGTCTATTAATTCAAAAGGTATGTTTTTCTACAAAAAACCGGATAAATTGGCATGGATATATACATCGCCTTACAAACAAAAAGAACTGTATTTTAATAAAAAATTATATGCGGTTAACGGCAGACTAAAACAGGTGCTTGTTTATAATATAAACAGCAGCATAGGAGGCTTTCCGCTTAATGTCATCTCATTGCTAGGAAATATGAGAAAATATTTTAAAATAGTTAATATAATCGACAATCATAAAACTAATTCATGGAAAATCGAACTGCGGCCTTTAAAATTTCAGCGCGCCAGATTAATTTATATAAATTTTGCAAAGGGCAGCTATAAAATCGATTCTATTTTAATTGTCACAATGCAGGGCAGGATAGAAACTTATTATTTAAATGAAAGATTTAATAAAAACATAAAAAACGGTATATTCAGCGCTCAATTTCCAGCATCTTATAAAATAATTTATGAAAAGGAGTAAACTATGTCTTCTTTCGATATTGTTTCAAAAGCGGATCTTCAAGAGGTTGACAATGCTATAAATCAAACTTCAAAAGAAATATTAAGCCGTTACGATTTCAAAGGTTCAAAAAGCGAAATAAAAAGAGAAGAGAATATTGTTAAAATATTAGCAGATGACGATTTTAAACTTGAAGCGGTTATAGATATATTTAAAGGACGGCTTATTAAAAGAGGATTGTCAATTAAATATCTAGACTTTAAAAAGAAAGAAGAGGCTTCCAAAGGAATGGTCAGACAGGAAGTAGAAATTAAAGAAGGCATAGATAAAGAGCCCTCTAAACTTATAATTCAAGAAATCAAAAAAATATCGCCAAAAACTACTATTGAAAATTTAAAAGACCATCTAAGAGTTAGTTCAAAATCAAAAGACGAGCTGCAGAAAATTATTTCAGACTTGAAAAATTTTGAAATAAATATAGAATTATCTTTTGTAAATTTTAGAGAATAGCTTAAGTTTTAATCATAATTTTGTTAATTGATTAAATGTTGAGCACAAATTACATAATTAGCGAATGTTTTATACAATTTTATGCATATATAACTGGCATATTTTTTGCTTTAATCTTAAGGAGACAATATGAAAAAAATAGAAGCTATTTTTAAGCCTTTTAAATTAGACGATGTGAAGGACGCACTGAATAAATTAGGCATAAAAGGAATGACCGTAAGCGAAGTCAAAGGCTATGGACGGCAGAAAGGACATACCGAACTTTACAGAGGAGCGGAATATGTCGTAGATTTTTTACCGAAAATAAAAATTGAAATAGTCGCAGGCGACGATATGATATCTTCAATTGTAGAAGCTATAATGTCGGCAGCCAAAACGGGAAGAATCGGCGACGGAAAAATATTTATATTGCCTGTTGAAGAGATTATAAGGATAAGGACTGGCGAAAAAGGCGAAGAAGCTATATAAAGAAATATAAAAAAATGTAAAGAAATAAAATGTAAATGTAAATGTAAATGAAGCAGCGCTATCTAATTTAAAAATTAATAAAAATAATTATTTTCGGAGGAAACATGAATGAAAATGAAGTAATGCAATTTATTAAAGAAAACGAAGTTCAGATGGTCGATGTAAAGTTTTGCGATTTATTTGGCACATGGCAGCATTTTGTCGTGCCGATCAGCGAAGTATCCGAAGATTCTTTTCAGGAAGGATTTGGTTTTGACGGCTCAAGCATAAGAGGATGGCAGTCTATTGAAGCATCGGATATGCTTGTTATTCCTGACCCTAAAACAGCATTTTTAGACCCATTTATGGAAGCGAAAACACTGTCTATTGCATGCAATATTAAAGACCCGATGACCGGAAAATTTTATGATAAAGACCCGCGCTATATAGCGCAGAAAGCAGAAAAATATCTGAAATCTACCGGTATCGCAGATACCGCATATTTTGGTCCGGAAGCCGAATTTTTTATATTTGACGATATAAGATATGACCAGACCTCAAATTCAGGATATTATTTTATTGATTCAGAGGAAGGCATCTGGAACAGCGGTAAAGACGAAATGCCTAATCTGGGACATAAACCGCGTCATAAAGAAGGATATTTTCCGGTTTCTCCGATTGATACCCAGAGCGATATCAGAAACGAAATGGTTCTGGAACTCCAGAATGCAGGCATAAGAATTGAAGCAGCGCATCACGAAGTTGCAACAGGAGGACAGGCTGAAATAGATATGAGATTTTCCCCGCTTACTTTAATGGGCGATTATTTCATGATGTATAAGTATATAGTAAAAAATGTTGCTAAAAGATATGATAAAACGGTAACATTTATGCCGAAGCCCCTTTATGGCGATAACGGTTCCGGTATGCACATTCATCAAAGCCTATGGAAAAACGGCAAACCGCTCTTCGCAGGCACCGGTTATGCCGGTTTATCTGAAATGGCTCTTCATTATATCGGCGGCATTCTAAAACATGCAAAAGCCCTTTGCGCAATTACCAATGCAACCACAAATTCATACAAAAGATTAGTTCCAGGTTTTGAAGCGCCTGTCAATTTTGTTTATTCCTCCAGAAACAGAAGCGCATCCGTCAGAATACCTATGTATTCAAACAATCCGAACGCAAAAAGAATAGAATACAGAACGCCGGATCCTTCCGCAAACGGTTATCTTGCGTTTTCGGCATTGCTCTTAGCCGGTCTCGACGGAATTATAAATAAGATTGACCCTGGAAAACCTGTTGACAAAGATTTATTTACATTAACTAAAAAAGAATTAAAATCTATTCCTGTAGCCCCGGGTTCACTTGAAGAAGCGCTTGAAAA
The DNA here is from genome assembly GCA_021794475.1 of bacterium. GTDB lineage: Bacteria > SZUA-79 > SZUA-79 > Acidulodesulfobacterales > Acidulodesulfobacteraceae > Acididesulfobacter. Next base: position 19,139 of record JAJYQS010000074.1, read on the forward strand.
TCTTGAAAAAGACCATAAGTTCTTACTTCAGGGAGACGTATTCACGGAAGATTTTGTTCAGACATGGATTGATTATAAAATGGAGCATGATGTAAATCCTGTTCGTATGACGCCGGTTCCGTACGAATTTCATTTATATTACGATATCTAATATAAAATTAGGGATAGGTGCCGTTTTTTGTTTAAAAAAATGGTACCTATCCCTTTTTTTGCCTTTTATTTAAGACCCATACCTAAGGCGTTGTATATATTTATGATGTCTTCCTTGACTAATAGATTCTGGTTGATAAGATTATATTCAGCGGCAAGCATATCAAGCTTATAAGTCAAATATGTTATTTTGCCCGTAATACCTGTTTTATACTGTACCCTATAAATATTATAAAGTTTCAGGGAATAAGCATAATTTTTTCTATAGCTTGACAGTGTATTTAAATTCTTTTTATAAGAAATAAGAGCACTGTCTGTTTCGCTGAAGGCGTTGATTATTGTATTCCTGTAGTTAAGTACCGCTTGCTGATATTGCAGTATAGATCTTTTATAGATACTTACATTTTCTTTGTAGTTAAAAATTGGCGCCAACAGATTTAAACCAAAATTCCAGACACTGTCGGTATTATTTACAAAATTATTCAAACCGGTACTGGCATAGCCGTAATTTCCGGTGAGACTGAATGTTGGGAAAAAGTTCGCAAGACTTTCTTTTTCCGCATAGGCATATGACAGCACATTATACTCGGCTTCTTTTACATCAGGCCGCTGTGTCAATATTAACGATGGAATATTTGGCGGTATCAGTTTAGAATAGCTGCTGGTTTTTAATTCATTTAATTTATTTATTTTATGTGTGCTGTTAATATTTTTTCCGGCTTGGCTAAAATTAAATCTTTCAGGAAATTCGCCTAAATAGTAAGCCAGCGTATTTTGTGTGGTATCTTTCAGTTCAATTGAATCATTAAGTTCTGTTTTTATAATTTCAATGGATGTTTTCGCATTCTCTACCTGCTGCGCATTAATAAGTCCATCTTTATACTGAACCGTATAAAGAGTGAAGATTTCTTTCTGAGCTGCATATTGGTTTTTTAAATTTTTTATTGCAGAATCAAGCGTATTAATTTGAAAATATGCCTGTACTACATTGCTGATGAGAGTAAGTTTTATAACATCCGCATCCTCTTTAGAAACTGCAACATTTGCTTTTGCCTGTTTTACAGCATTATTAAGCTGATTCCAGACGTCTAATTCATAAGAAGCGCTTAACCCAGCCTGATTTAAATTATAAATAACGGCAGACTGAGAACCTGACGATGCGCCTCCTGAAAATATAGAACTTTCATATCCTGCCATTTTATTTCTCGTACTGCTGAAGCTGAAGTTGACGGTCGGAAAAAGAGAAGATTCGCTCTGCGAAACATAAGTTCTTGCAACTTTAATATTTTTTATTGCAATCATGTAGTTCAAATTATTTTTTTCAGCGTCGCCGACTAAAACATCAAGCCGCGTATCGTCAAAATTTTTCCACCAATTGTTATTAATAAGATAACTTTGATTTTTTGAAGAGCTTTTTACGGAATACTTAAATTTTTCAGGTATTTTTACAATAACTTTCTTAGGCACGCTGAATAATCCACATCCTCCAAGAACAAATGACATACTTAAACTTAAACAGAAATAAACTATTACAATGATTTTCTTTTTCATTTGATTTGTTTTTATTATTTTATTAAATGTAAAAATTATATTGACTGTAAATTAAAATTATTATATTCTAACGATTATACTGACTATAAAGTCATATTGTCAATTGTTTTTATTATTTGCATTAATTTTTTAGTATTAAAGTTAGTATTAAGGCTTATTTCCGTTAATTCGGAAATCGCAAAGGAGATGGTGAGTTTATGCTGAAGCGATTTATATTAACATTTATTGTTCTTGTGCTGATATTTGGCGGGTTATTCGGATATAAAGCATATAAAGGCTACGAAAATGCTCAGATGATGAAAAAAATGAAATATCCTGCCGCAACTGTATCGGTAGCAGTATCAAAAATCGGAAACTGGCAGCCGTACATTCATACCATAGGAAATGTGGATGCTATAAACTCCGTCAATGTTACTACTCAGGTAGCCGGTCAGGTTGTCGCGATATATTTTAAATCCGGTCAGTTTGTTGATAAAAATCAAATCTTAGCCAAATTGGACGACTCTGTTCAGAAAGCCCAGCTTCAGCAGTATAAATCGCAGCTGATAATCAATAAGTTTAATTTTGACCGTTACAAAAAAGCCTATGCCCAAAAAGCCGTATCGGAAGCGGCGTATATCCAAATGTATTCGACGTTAAAACAGAACGAAGCTCAGATTAGACAAACAGAGGTTACAATAGATGATATGACTATCCATGCTCCTTTTTCCGGCATAGTCGGGATAAGAAATACGGGTTCCGTGAATTTAGGACAGTATATACAGCCGGGAGCCAATATAATACCGCTGTATTCGGTTAATCCTATATACATAGACTTTACCATGCCGCAAAACAATTTGAATGAATTGAAAGTGGGGCAAAAAGTGTCGATAGGATTAGATTCCTATCATGGCAAGATTTTTATAGGGAAAATAAAAACTATCAGCATAGACGTAAATACAGTGTCACGCAACATAACCGTAAGAACCGCAGTAAACAACCGGAATCTGATTCTAAGGCCTGGCATGTTCGTAACAGGGAGAGTTTTTCTGCCGGTAGTACATAATATTATTACAGTGCCTGCAACGGCTATAACCTATAATCCGTACGGAGATTTTGTTTATGTCGTTGTTAATAAGAACGGCGGACATTTTGTTAAAACTGTTTATGTGAAAGTAGGAAGCAAAAGAGCTAATGCCGTTGAAATTTTACACGGTTTGAACGCAGGCGAGACAGTGGTCACAGCAGGGCAGGTTAAACTAAAAAACGGCTCGCCGGTCATAATAGAAAACGGTAATAACGGCGCTAAAACGTCTATAAAAAAATAAAACTGTAAAAGGAATTCCACATGGAAGATTTAACGCCCAGAAAAAATAGCAGTTTTACCGACATATTTATTAAAAGACCGGTTCTTGCAATTGTTTTGAGTCTTATTATTTTAATTCTTGGCGTAAGGTCTTTATCCGAACTTTCGGTCAGGGAATATCCAAAGGTAAAAGATACTTTAATTACCGTGCAGACAGCTTACCCCGGCGCGAGCGGAAATCTGGTGCAGGGTTTTATAACTATGCCATTAGAAAGAGCTATTGCTTCTTCGGAAGGGATAGACTATATGACATCGTCCAGCACCGAAGGCATGAGTACTATAAGCGTATTCATGAAACTTAATTACAATCCGAATGCTGCCCTTGCAGAGGTGCTGGCGCAGGTGAATTCTGTTTTAAATCAGCTTCCTAAACAATCCCAGCTTCCCGTTATAACTAAAACAAGTGTCACAAATCTTGCGTATCTCTATCTGGCTTTTACGTCAAATTCTTTAAGCAGCTCTCAGATGACCGATTACATAACCAGAGCGGTACAGCCGAGGATTCAGTCTATCAACGGTGTTGGGCAGGTAACCATTTACGGCAATAAATCTTTCGGTATGCGTATATGGCTTAATCCTAAGAAAATGGCAGAATTTAATGTTACCCCGACTGAGGTTTCTTCGGCTATTACCAATAATAATTATATAGCTTCTAACGGATATACAAAGGGAAATTTTATACAGGTTAACGTATCGGCAGACACGCTTTTAAAAAGCGTCAAACAGTTTAAGAATTTAGTGATAGCGAATGACGGCGGCACGTTAATCAGAATAAAAGACATAGGTACTGTTCAACTTGGTTCCGTCAGTTATGATGCAGGAAATATAATGAACGGAAAGAAGGCGGTAGTTGTAGGAATATTCACGACTCCAACGGCGAATCCTCTTACCGTAGTAAAAAAAATTGAGAAAATTATTCCTTCGCTGAAAACTCAGTTGCCGGCGCATATGAAGCTTGCTATAGCTTATAATAGAACTATTTTCATAAGCAGTTCTATAAATGAAGTTATTAAAACCGTAATTGAAACCCTGTTAATAGTTATTATAGTTATATTTTTATTTCTCGGTTCAGTAAGAAGCGTCATAATCCCTGTAATAGCTATACCGCTTGCAATAATAGGCGACCTGTTTATTATGTATTATTTAAATTATTCTATAAATTTATTGACGCTCTTATCTATGGTTCTGGCGATAGGGCTCGTTGTGGACGATGCCATCATTATCGTAGAAAATGTAAGCAGGCATATTGAAGAAGGCAAAAAACCTATGCAGGCTGCCCTTATGGCAGCAAGGGAACTTGGCGTTCCGGTTATAGCTATGTCTATTACACTTGTAGCTGTATTTTTACCTATAGGATTTATGGGCGGTTTAACTGGCGCTCTATTTACAGAATTTGCATTTTCGCTTGCCGGCGCTGTTTTAATATCCGGCATCATAGCCCTAACGCTTTCACCTATGATGGCATCCAGATTTCTCAAAGAAGATATGGGGAAGAGCGGTTTAGTGCATTTTTTAGATGTTGTATTTGACAAAATCAGAAATGTTTACTCAAAAATATTGCACGGCGTTCTTGATTATAAACCCGTTGTGGCATTTGTTATAATCGTTGTTCTAACAAGCGCATATTTCTTATTTATAACAACAAAAAGCGAACTGTCTCCAACAGAGGACCAGGGCGTTATATTTGTTCAGGGTACCGCCTCGCCGACTTCTACATTTAAAGATTTAGATAAATATGCAAAACAGGTCGGCAAAATTTATGATACTATTCCTGAGAGGGACCGCTATTTTATGGCTTTAGGCGCTTCAGGGAATAATACGCTTATATCTGGTTTAATTCTTAAACCGTGGAGTCAGAGAAAAAAAACGCAGATGCAGCTGACGCCTATTCTTCAGCGGAAATTAAATTCTGTGGCAGGTTTAAAACTGGCAGCTTTCGCACTTCCAAGCCTTCCCGGTTCTCAGGGTCTACCTGTCGAATTTGTCATAACATCGACTTCTAACTACGATGAGCTAAGAAGCGTTTCCGAAAGTTTAGAAAAAAAATCTATGCAAAGCGGTCTATTTATGTACATGGATAAAGATCTCAAGTATGATGAACCCCAGTATGATATTTCTATAAACAAAAGCAAAGCTGAAAGTATGGGGATTACCATGCAGGAAATAGGCGATACGCTTTCAACGATGCTGAGCGAAAATTATGTAAACTGGTTTGAGATGAGCGGCTACAGTTACAAAGTTATACCGCAAATAGATCAAAAATACAGATTTAGCGTGGGTATGCTGAAAAATTATTATGTTCAGGCTTCTAATGGCAACATGGTACCGCTTTCTAGTTTTATAAAAATAAAAACAGAAGTAGTTCCTGAATCGCTGAACCAGTTTAATCAGTTGAACTCCGTAACAATATCTGCTATTACAAGACCGGGGGTTACTATAGGGCAGGCGCTTACATATCTTGAGAACACGTCCGGAAGCATTTTTCCGAAAGGATTTACTTATAATTTTGCAGGACAGTCCCGTCAGTATATTGAACAGGGTTCAGCAATGATATTTACTTTTTTCTTTTCTTTAATAATTATTTATCTTGTTCTTGCGGCACTGTTTGACAGCTTCGTAGACCCTGTTATTATCTTAATAAGCGTTCCTATGTCGCTGATGGGAGCACTAATCTTTTTAAGTCTCGGATTTGCGACAATTAACATTTATACGGAGGTAGGGCTTGTTACGCTGATAGGTTTAGTCAGTAAACACGGTATACTTATTACAAAATTTGCAAACGACTTGCAAAAAGAAGGTATAGATAAAAGAACGGCTATTGAACAGGCTTCAGCTATAAGGCTAAGACCGATATTAATGACTACATCTGCAATGGTTATAGGAGTAGTGCCGCTTTTATTGGCAACAGGAGCTGGAGCGGTCAGTCTATTTGATATGGGGTTAGTCATAGCAAGCGGATTGGGCATAGGCACGTTTCTTACTATATTTATAGTGCCTACCGTTTATATGTTTATCGGCAAAGATTTGCATAAAAATGTGCGTCCTCTGTCTAATAAATAGCTTTTTAGTTTTTATAAATAATTTTTAAGTAATTATTTATTTATGCACAACATAAGATAAATATTATTTATTTGCAATTTTAATAGATTAAAAATTATAATGATAAATATTGTGTATATTCACTATTAAAAATAGTGATAATAACAATAACAAATTATAATAGCTAAAAAACTAAACAGGAGGGTTTTATCATGAAAAAAATTAAGATAGGAATAAACGGCATGACATGCCAACATTGTGTAGCGAACGTTGACAAGGCGATTGCTAAGGTAAAAGGAGTAGTAGAAGTCAATACGTCGCTATCACAAAAAAACAGCACAATTACTGCTCTTGATGACATAAACATTGATGACATAAAGAAAAATATAGAAAATGCCGGCTATGTGCCTTTAAATTATGAAATTTCCGACAGCAACAAGTAGGCGCTAATTTTTAAAACCGTGGTAGAAAAATTGCACTTTTTTGAAATATAAATATAAGCATTTTAGCGGCTTTAAGCTGCGTAAGGTATCAAAGTTAGGAAAAACCACAGAAAATAGTGTCCAGTGTCCGTCCCTAATTTTCTAATTTTATTTATCTTTATGTTTTATGATTGACTATCTATATAAAAAACCGCAAATATTATTTATAGGTATTAATCCCCATCCAGGGTCTTACGATAGAGGCGTACCTTTTTCAAACAACAAAATGTTCTGGTATCTTCTTTCCGATGCGGGGATTATCAAGGAAAAAAGAAATGAACTTAAGGACGATAACTCATTAAAATTATTCTACAACACTAAGTTTAATAAATTCTACAAATTAGGACTGATAAATATTATTAACAGACCTACCCGCGATGTTTCCGGACTTCATATTGGCGAAGAATTACTCGGACGTAAAAAGATTTATTTAATAATAAAAGAGCAGAAGCCTAAAGTAGTATGTTTTATTGGCAAAATAACTTATGAAAAGTATTCCGACTTAAAAGATTTTACATTTGGCTGGCAAAAAAACACTGTCGGCGAAACAAAATTCTACGTCATGCATTTTCCATTGAGAGGAGAATCTATTGTAAGAATTAATGAATTAAAAGAAATTGCGCAGGCAGCTAATTACAGTGTATCTGAGGAAACGTAACGGCACATTATTTTGTACTATTGGTTTATTTGTATTTGTGTTTATTTTCGAATAAATACACTTTCATGTTCAAGCAATAATCGTTTGCGTCCTAATCCGCCGGCATATCCTGCTAGAGAACCGTCTGAACCTAATTTTTTATTTTTATTTATTTGAAACATAAATTAATTAAAGCAATAGTTTTTCAATTAATTTCGCTATTATATTTATTTAGCTGCTAAAGCCAAAACTTGCTCTGTTATTCTGCCACTCTACCATCCATTGAGGATACAACTTGTTTGGCGCAGTTGTTTTTGACAGTTCCTCTATTTCATCATTTGTAAGCTCTATGTTTATAGATTTAATATTATCTTCAAGCTGAGACATTTTATTTGCGCCAATAATCACCGATGTTACGCCTTTTTGATGCAAAAGCCAGCTTAGAGCTATTTGCGGTATTGAAACATTTTTCTGTGCAGAAATCTTTTTTAATACTTCAATTGTTTCATAACCTCTTTCGTCTATAGGAGGAAAGTTAAATTCGCTTCTTCTGGCGCCTGCAGGTTTTGGATTATCTTTTGTGTATTTTCCTGTTAAAAATCCTCCGGAAAGCGGCGACCATGGGAGCACGCCGAGCCCTTCTTCGTTGCATAACGGTAAAAGCTCATGCTCTAAATCTCGTCCGGCAAGCGAATAATATGCCTGAAGAGATACGAAAGTATGATAATTATTAGCTTTGGCGAGATAAAGAG
>JAJYQS010000028.1 GCA_021794475.1 bacterium
TTTTGACGTATGTTTCAAACATTTCTTTTCTAACCCCGGGTCTCGCCGCGCTTAATGCATCGGCGGCAGAAACTAAAATTGCTATAACGCTGTTTGGCTCTTCATCATAATGATGAGCTGCTATTGCGTGAACAACCTTTGGGGATTCTCCGTATTTTTTGGCAATTTCAGCGCCTATTATTGCGTGAGAACCTTCTACTTCATGGTCAACAGCTTTTCCTATATCATGCAGTAATCCTGCTCTTTTTGCCTGTTTAACATTTACTCCAAGCTCAGAAGCCATTATTCCGCATAAAAAAGCTACTTCAATAGAATGGTTATAAACATTCTGCGAATAGCTTGTTCTATATTTTAACCTGCCGAGTAATTTTAATATTTCAGGATGAATTCCGTGAACTCCTACATCAAATGTAGCCTGCTCACCGGCTTCTTTCATAGCCATATTTAGCTCTTCTTCAACCTTTGCGACAACTTCTTCAATCCTTGCAGGATGTATTCTTCCGTCGGCTATCAATTTTTCAAGAGATAATCTTGCAATTTCCCTTTTTACCGGATTAAATGAGGAAAGAACAACTGCTTCCGGTGTTTCGTCTATTATAAAATCAACGCCCGTTGCTGCTTCTAATGCCCTGATGTTGCGGCCTTCCCTGCCTATTATTCTTCCTTTAATATCATCGCTCGGAAGCGGAACGGAGGATATAGTTTTTTCAACAACATAGTCTCCCGCATATCTTTGAATTGCCGTTGCTATAATTTCTTTTGCTTTTTTGTCACTGATTTCTTTAGTTTCATCTTCTATTTTTCTAACCGACTTAGCAGCTTCATGCTTTGCTTCTTCAATAATTGAATTAATTAATTCGTTTTTCGCTTCAGTAGCCGTCAAACCTGATATTCTTTCAAGCTCCAAAGTTCTTTCATGAAAAACGGATTCAATCTTCTTCTCTTTATCTGAAATAGATTTTTCTGTTTGTATTAAAACTTTTTCTCTTCTTAAAATATCAACCTCTTTTTTTTCAATAATATCAATTCTTTTGTCCAAATTGTCTTCTTTTGCGGCAATTCTTTTTTCCAGTCTTATTAATTCTTGATTTTTTTGTTTAATATCCTCATCTGCGGTTTCTTTTAATTTTATAATTTCAGCTTTAGTATTTAATAAAGCATCCCTTTTTATTTCTTCCGCTTTTTTTTCTGCATCGGCAACAATATCTTTAGCCCTAAGATGACCTTTTTTTAATGAAATATTTTCAATTATTTTATTTACAAAAAAACCGCCTATGAAAAAAATTATCGAACTAATTATAATTATAATAACTTCTGCCATTATATTATTTTCTCCTTATTATTTCATTGAAAGTAACAGTCTGATTTTAATAATTAAATAATTAACATAATAATAATACTTTTTACAACGTTAAATTAAATATTGTCGGAACAATTAATAATCCCTTTTTCGCATATTAGATAATGCATTTTAATGTCATCTTGCGTAATTTCAATTTCATTTTTATTATAAATTTGAAAATTGTAGCATACGCCTACAAAAATAGAATTTTTTTTAGAGCCGGTCAAAACTTTATCGTAACATCCTTTTCCATAACCTATTCTGTTGCCTGCCCTGTCAAATGCAAGACCTGGAACAAAAAAAATATCAATACTGTTAATATCGGTTTCTTTATCGCATTTTGAAGACAATATTCCGTAATTATCTTTAACAAGCGTCTCCGTATCTTTAAATTTATAAAAACAAACATCGGAATTTTTTTTACAATACGGTAAATTGATTTTTATATTTTCATATTTGACTTTATCCATGGCAAATTCGATTTTAACTTCATTTTTTATGCTCATATAAAAAGCGACGGATTTAACAGCCTTTTGTTTTATAAATGATTGGATATAATTAGAAACTATATTGCTGCAATAGATAATTTCTTCGTTCTTTAAGTTCAATCTTTTACTTGACATCTCCTTTCTTACGGCAATTTTAGAATACATAATGAATGAAAATATATAAAATATAATTTTAATTAAATTTACCGAATTATTTTATTTCTGCGTTTTAAATTTTATTTATCTTTAATCAGTTCTTTAATTACTTATTTACTTACAACTATACTTATAATTATAATTTTAAGTAGTATAGTTAAAACGCATATGCTAAAAATTAAACAGGGATATATAACAGAATGCCCCGTTAAATATAGAAAACTGATATAACAGTAAAACAGTGTCTTTCTAAATTTCAATTGATGATTTTTGTAAAGGAATAACAGAAAAAAGGACAATGTGTATAAAAGGGTTTAACAAAATCCCCCCGCATGTGCCGAACAGACGATAAAATTGGACCTATTTAAATAAGGTGGTAATCATATAATAATCATCGTTAAGAATCAAATAATTAAATTTGTTTCTATCGAGAAAATTAGAGACGATCCCATTCTATCCAACTGTTGGGTCAATTTTAATAATCTAATCGAACACCGCAGGGTTAAAATAAAATATGTATATATTTTTATTAAGATAAACTAGTTAAGACAAGCTGCAAAGCCATCTGATTAACACTATTCAAAACTGTCGAAACATTTAACGTATATAATATATAATATTAAACAAATTATTTCAAATACTATAAAACTTTACTATATATTTTTTTTAATTTAAATTTTACTTTACCGTATTTTAATAATTTAGCCGTTAGACGAATTTGAAATATATTTATAAATATTGTTTACTTTTTCTAATACTCTTGTACTTTCTATATTGGTTTCCAGTTGCGTAGAAAGATAATCGTCGGCGATATTAAGGGCCGTCAAAACGGCGATATTTAAAGAATCGACAGATTTAGTCTTTTTCGAAACCTCATCTGCTTTATTATTTACATATGCAGCAAGCTCCTCTAAATATTTCTTAGGTTTATCGCTATTTATTAAATATTTTTGATTTAATATTTTGAGTTCAACAGCATCATTCATATTTTATTTATAAAAAACTATAAAACTAGTTTAAATTAATATTTTCCAAATTGTATATAATATCATCAATTTTTTTTATAACTATATCATTATCTGTCTCAATTTCATTTATTTTATTATTTAGCTGATTAATTTCCTCATCTTTGATTTTTACCTCCGTTAATAATCTATCGCGTTCATTTTTTATTTTTTCAAATGCATCTTTTAAAAGGACAATTTTTTCTTCAATTAAATTTAAATTTTTAATATCCATTTTTTGCAATCCTGTAAATAAATTATTCATATACAATATTTTAACTCTTCGTTATTTTTAATTTAATTTCTTTCTCTAATCCGCATGAAATTATAAAATCGGCTCTACCATTCTTTTTCACGTTATATGTAGATGTTATCACATAAAGTTATAATTTAAAACAAAATTATTAACTAATAATATTAAAAAGCCGCAGAAGTATACAAATGAGCATACGGTCTAGCGCTTGACGGAACTATTTTATAAAAAGGACCTCTGGTTAAATCTTCAGGCGGCAAATTAAAATCTTTAGCATATTCTAATAAATATTTTTTTAAAAAAGACATATCGCTGTCATTTGCTTCTAAAAATTCTACTTCTTTTGAGTATTTTGAAAAATCTATTTTTTGTTTCAGGTAAATGGCGCCTCCATGCATGCCGACTCCAAAATATTCTCCGACAGATTCTTCAGAATTATCAAGACTTAAAAGAACCATTACCCCGCCTGCCATATATTCGCCAAAAAAACTGCCTACTTTTCCGCCTATGATTATAACCGGAATTTGTTCATTATAGCCTTTCATATGAATACCTATGCGATAGCCGGCATTGCCCCTGATATAAATCCTGCCGCCTCTCATACCATAGCCTATCACATCTCCGGCATCTCCGTTTACCGTTATTTTACCTGCATTCATAGTGTTGCCGATATTATCCTGAACATTATTGTTGACAATAATTGAAGGTCCGTCCATAAATACTCCGAGATCGTTTCCCGGAACTCCATTAACCGTAATGGTAATGTCGTCCCCTTTAATACCGTCACCGATGTAATACTGACCATTTACATTTTCAAGAAGAATATTCTTCACTCCGGATAAAATACTTTCTCTGATGATTTTATTTAACTCTTTATAATGCATATCTTTCGCGTCTATTACAAGCATACTGCCTGAAATCATACCGCCTGTTTTTGTATTGCCGTCCGTAGTCATCTAATCACCGAATTATTCAGAAATATTAAAAATTATTATACAATTATAGTTTTTTACATACCCGCATGTTTAATACCCAGCGCTTTTAGTTCTGAATCAGTCAATTCAATTCCTCTGAGCCTCTCTTTAGAGCCTCTTAAGCTTTCAATGGAATTTACTCCCATGGCTCCAAGAACTTCTTTCATTTCATGGCTCCACGCATTTATCAAATTATAAAGTTTTTCTCCATACTCTTCGGGGTCAAGCCTTCTTGTTAATTCCGGTCTCTGGGTTGTTATCCCCCAGCTGCAGTTTCCGGTATGACATTTCCCGCAAACATGGCATCCCATTGTAATAAGAGCGGCAGTTCCTATTGCCACGGCATCTGCGCCCAGCGCTATGGCTTTTACGGCATCTGCGCTTGACCTGATACTTCCTGCCGCTATCAGAGAAGCCTCATTTCTTATTCCTTCTTCCCGCAATCTCTGGTCTACCTGAGCAAGAGCAATTTCAATAGGTATGCCGACATTATCCCTGACTATCGTCGGCGCCGCTCCTGTTCCGCCGCTAAATCCGTCAATATATACTATATCTGCTCCGGCGCGCACGACTCCGCTGACAATAGCAGCAATATTATGAACCGCCGCAACTTTAACAGAAACAGGTTTTTCATAATTAATAGCCTCTTTTATAGCATAAATCAGCTGCCTTAAATCTTCTATGGAATAAATGTCATGATGCGGGGCAGGGGATATTGCATCTGTGCCTGCAGGTATCATTCTAGTCCTCGATATATCCGCCCCTATCTTTTCACCCGGCAGATGACCGCCTATACCCGGTTTTGCACCCTGACCTATTTTTATTTCGACGGCTGCTCCGCTGTTTAAATAATCTCTATTAACGCCAAATCTTCCCGAAGCGACCTGAACAATGATATTTTTGCCGAAAGGAACCAGCTCGTCGTGTAATCCGCCCTCTCCGATGTTCATAACTATTCCTAACGCCCTTGCAGCTAACGCCATAGCCTTTTGAGCGTTCAGAGATATAGAACCGTAAGACATAGGGGCAAACATGAAAGGGGTTGCAAGTTCTATTTGAGGGGGCATCTTATTTTTTAAAACAGGCTGTCCGTCTTCGTTAAAGTCCAATTCTATCTTAGAAGGTTTTTTGCCTAGAAAAGTTTTAAGTTCCATAGGCTCGCGCAACGGATCTATCGGAGGATTTGTAACCTGACAGGCATCTAATAAAATATGGTCAAAATACTTTTTGTATTTTAACGGAGTTCCCATTCCAGATATAGCAATTCCACCGGTCTCAGACTGCCTCCATATATTTTTAATATGATAGTCCTGCCAATTTCCGTTTTCACGCATAACAGTCGGATTTTTCAGTATCGATATAGCTCCCTCCGGACAATAAGTATAGCACCTTCCGCATGCAACACACTTGGAATGGTCTGCTATAATTTTATCTCCGCCGAAACTATATGTCCCCCATCCGCAATTCTGAATACACCTTTTGCATCTTATGCATTTTGCGTGGTCTATAACAGCTAAATATTCAGATTGTACATTTGTAAACGATGATTTTGTCATGAAATAATCAACCTTTGTTTTTGAGATATATTTTCAGTATTTATAGCGGTTTTTGCATTGGTTTTTACAGTTCTTATTATAATAGGTTCGCCTGCTTTAGGAGACCATACAACATCAGGGGAAGAGCAGATTTCACGGATCGACGATTCCTCGGAAGCTATATATGTAAAATCACCTTTAGTTCCGGCAACAAGCGGTCTTAGTTTTATTCTGTCGTTTAATGCAACCATCCCGTCAGGATAACCGAATATTATGGCAAAAGGTCCGTTAAGAAGCGCGCTGCCGTATATCTGTCTTAAGGCAGTGTAGAGTTCTTTTTGTTCAGGCTCCATTTTGTCAATTGTCTGATAAAAAGGAGCGGCTAAAACATTCATCGCCATCTCTACGGGAAGTCCATGTTTTCTAATAAGCAAATCTAAAATATATGCTATAACTTCCGTATCGGTTTTCAAAGCCAAATTGTATTTGAACATCTCAAGATATCTTTTGTTAATACCGTAAGAAGATATTTCGCCGTTATGAACAATTGACCAATCAAGCAGCGTAAATGGATGCGCTCCGCCCCACCAACCGGGAGTATTGGTAGGAAATCTGTTATGAGCCGTCCACATATAGCCTTCTACATTATCAAGCATATAAAAATCGGCTATGTCTTCGGGATATCCGACACCCTTGAATGCTCCCATATTTTTTCCGCTTGAGAATACATAAGCTCCGTCGTAATCAGAATTGATAAGCATAACACTTTTAACTACAAAATCATCATCTTTCAGTTCACTGAAAAGTCTATCTTCGCGGTCGCTTTTCGGTTTCATAAAATATCTGTGAAGGATAGGATGGTCATTGATTTTAGAAGTCTTAAAAATCGGAATGGATTCCTGTTTTTCAATTATAAAATTATTTTTGAAATACTCTTCGGTAGCTTCCTTAGCGGCAAGGTCATCATACATAACATGAAAAGCATAAAGCTCTGAATATTCCGGGTAGCAGCCGTAAACTGCAAACCCGCCGCCGAGACCGTTTCCTCTGTCGTGTTCAAGAGCTATAGCTTTCTTAATATCTTCACCGTTAGTTCTTATTTTTTTTATATTTATAATGCCGCATAATCCGCATCCTGCTATATCATGCTCTATTGAAAAATTATTTTTTAATCTAAGCAATTTTTTATCCTCGAAACAATTATTTAAATAACATATAATAATTACATTTAATTTTAATTATATACATATGTTAGCATATATATGTGTTTTATACAATGTCTATAAAATATTTTCATCTAAAATTTTTTTAAAATCCTCGGCAATATTTTTTTTAACAGGAGGAAGACCTAATTTTTTTCTTGCTCCTTCTTGAGGATCGCCGAGTCTTAACGTTTTAAAAAATAATTCTTCCGCTTTTTTTACAGTAGGCGGATTTACCTGATTTTTTATGGCAATATTTTTTAAAGCCGTAAGAACGGTTTCCCAGCTATAATTTTGCGGACAGAGTTCGGAACATGTATGACACTCTAAACATTCCCAGACAATCTTGGAACACATAGCGCGTTCAACATCATTGTCTAATATCATTTTAATTATTAGCGGAGGGTCATATGACGCAAAATTCAGCGACATAGGACAATCGTTTCTGCAAGCCTGGCAATTGTAGCACCTGACCAAAGACTCTTTGTCGAACATTAGCGAATAGTCCTTAAATATCTTTGATAAATTAAATTTATCAATAAATTTTTTTGCTTTTACTTTGTGCATTGCAATAAGCTCTTCGGTACCTTCTATGCCAAAGGCAAGGCACATAAGTTCTTCCAATGTTATAACCGGAATATCGTATTTTGAACCCTCTTTAATAAGCATGAATTGATTCGTATCAAATTGAGTAAAACAAGACGGACATACAGTGGTCAGGGCATCAACGGATGCTTCTTTGATAGCGTCCATTTTAATTCTTGTCATGAATAAAGCCTTGTCGTGTTCATCTACTCTGTCTAAAGACTGACCGCAACACATCATTTTATTATTGTAATTTACTACCGTCGCTCCCAGCGCTTTTAAAATATTATCGTATTTTACAGGGTCAAACGGGCTGTCAAAATTGATAACATGGGAAGGTCTGACAAGATGACATCCGTAATGAATTGCAATTTTCAAACCTCTTAACGGATATTTTACATTAGCTTTAATTCTATTAACGCCGACCTCATCATGAAGATACTCTATTAAATGGGAGACGGAAGACGAACCTGAAAAATTTAATCCTATTTTATCAAGTTTTTTATTAATATCTTTTTGGTAATCGGGGTCGGATATTACTTTTGCCCTTGCCTGTTTAAGATTGGAATAGCACCCTGTACAAACAGACAGAATATTGACATTTTCATTTTCTGCAAGAGCGATATTTCTGATAGCAGTCAAATCAAATAAGGTCTCATCTATATTTTTGACTAAAGATTTCTCAGGGCAGCATGTAAAAGAATCTATGTCTTTATATTTGATTTCTAATTTATCTAATATTAAACGCGTAGCCTTCTCCATGAAAGGAAATTTTGCCTGAATTGTACAACCCCAAAAAAAAACATTTTCTTTACTCATAATTTTATATATTTATTTTCAGTTATCTCAGTTAATTAAATTGGCATTATAATTTATAGTCATTATATTATAATATATTTTGTTATATTTTAACATACAAAATTAACAAATAAAAATCATACAAAACTCAAATATATAACTAACCTGCATACGATGACTTTCATTATCAATCGTATTATTGCATTATTACATGTAAATAATTTTAAGTTAAAATAACACCTGATACGTTCTTAAAATATTTATAGAATGAATAAACAGATAATAATATGCTTAATAAAATTAACCAGTATCCTATAACTCCAAAATTAATATGAAAATGTGAATAGTATACAAGCAAAAATAGGATGCCAAACATTTGAAAGGTAGTTTTCCATTTGCCTATTTTGCCGGCAGGAATAACTAATCCCTTTTCGCCTGCAATTGCTCTCAAGCCTGTAACAAATATTTCCCTTATTATTATTACGGCTACCATCCATGCCGGAATTCTATGCAAAGGTATAAGCATAATAAGTATGGTAACAACCAATATTTTATCTGCTATAGGGTCGAGAAAAATACCGAAAGTCGTAATAATATTTCTTTTCCTTGCAATATATCCGTCTATAAAATCTGTTCCCATAGCCAGAATAAAAAGCAAAGCGGCGTATAATTCATAAATCTCATTATTAAAAAACAGCAATACAAAAATAACCGGCACGATTAATATCCTGCCCATAGTCAAAATGTTAGGCAAATTATAAATATTATTATTTTTATTCATTATTTTACCCAATTTTACTTATTTTTTTTATACCTATTGTAATAATATACAACCTCTTTGACATAATTCTGTGTCTGCGAGTACGGCGGTATTCCTCCGTATTGCTTAACCGCATTTTTGCCTGCATTGTACGCTGCAAGAGCCAGGGACATATTTCCATTATATTTAACAAGAAGGCTCTTTAAGTACTTTGTTCCTGCGAAAATATTCTGTGCCGGATTAAAAGGGTTGGAGACATTTAGCATTCTTTGAGTTGCCGGCATAAGCTGCATAAGTCCTTCGGCGCCTTTATCGGATACAGCCGATTTTTTATATCCGGATTCCGCCTTCACAACTGCCGAGATAAGGCGGCTGTTTACACCATACCTTTTTGCAGCTTTTTGAATCAATTTTCTATATTTTAATATTTTATAAGGCTTATTTTTATATTTAGATGCGGTGCGCATAAAAACTTTATAGCCGTTTGAAACAGGTACGTTAGAAAAATATACTGTTCCGTTTTTTCCCCGCCTCATATAAATATTTGCTTCTGCATTATTCAGATAAATAAATTGCAATACTATCATTGAAATCAGCAAAACAGCCGCAAAACCGCCGATAATATCGGCAGCATCGGTATTTGCAGTTTTAAGCCGCTTTATTCCGTTGAATAATTTATCGCAACAAATTTTCATAAATTTTATCCTAAATGCTTTCTTTTAAATTCAATAATTCATTCAAGAAATTTTCATAAGTTTTTGCCCTAAATGCTTTCTTTTAAAATGGCGTTCATAGCTGCAGCGGCTACCGCGCTGCCGCCCAAATTTCCAATATTGCTCACAGACGAAAAAAAAACATCTTTTATAAGAATTCTTTTAGATTCGTCTGCACCGACAAATCCCACAGGCATACCTATTATAAGTTTCGGCTTATAACTAATAGATTTGAATAATATTTTACATGTATTCATTGTTTCCAATAAAGCCGTAGGGGCATTCCCGATAATTATAAAATCGGGTAAATTTTCAATAACGGCAATTCTAATAGAATATGCCGATTTTGTAATTGGATGAAAATCAGCCGTATTATTAAATTCTGATTGTAAATTATAAATCGACATTAAATTATCAAATTTTTCATTTAATTCTTCGCTGCTTAAATCTATATAGCAATTAGTTTCCGTAATAACTTTTTTATTAACGGTGCTGCTTATTCCGGCTCTTGTCATCTTGCTATCGCAAACTATTTTTATAGATTTATTTAAGTCGGATTGCTGTTTTATAAAATTAATGGAATCGGCAATTGAATTTTTAGTAAAAGAAACAGTCTTTGAATAAGCAATATCGCTTGAAGCGTGTATCATTCTTTTTATTATGTTTTTTTCAAATTCAGAATAATTATTATTAAAAAACTCATTATCCGCAAGCAATGAATTTATTATTGCAATGCTTTCGTTGTATATATCCGTTCCTATATTATAATTCGTCATATTCATAATGTTTATGATATTTATTTATTGTATTTATTTATATTATTTGTCTATTTACCTATTAGATATTTAATGTAGATATTTAATGGCCGGTACATACAATAATACTAATAAATGTTTTTATTGTTTATCTGTTTATTATAAAATTATTATAAAAATTTATACGCTAATTTTCAATAATAATATAAGTTGTGTTGCTGTGCATATAAATTATATAATATTAAAATAAACTAAACAAATAAAATAATACAAAAATTTTAAATCAGGGTAACAATAATTATCTTTATGAGTGATAAAAATTCTATTTTTTGCCTTTCATTGAAAGAATTAGAAACTTTTTGCATAGAAAATTCTGCAAAAAAATTTAATGCTTTTCAAATTATGAAATGGATATACAATGCTAAAGTATATGATTTTAATGATATGACTAATATACCAAAAAGTCTCAGGGAGAGTCTTAAGTCCAATTTTAATTTTATAATGCCGAAGATTACAGCCGGTTATAGGGAAGATGCAGACGACGGCAATTATTCAATAAAATATCTTATAAAACTTAACGGCGGTTCTGCCATCGAATCAGTATTCATTGATTACGGCAAAAGAAAAACATTATGTGTTTCATCTCAGGCAGGATGTAAAATGCTGTGCGATTTTTGCAGCACCGGTAACTTTGG
The DNA here is from genome assembly GCA_021794475.1 of bacterium. Taxonomy (GTDB): domain Bacteria; phylum SZUA-79; class SZUA-79; order Acidulodesulfobacterales; family Acidulodesulfobacteraceae; genus Acididesulfobacter. The sequence continues at coordinate 11,261 of JAJYQS010000028.1, forward strand.
TTTTCAAAGAAATTTAACTTCAGGGGAGATAATCTCTCAAATTCTATTAATAGAAAACGAATGTAAAACCAAAATTACTAATATAGTATTTATGGGTATGGGCGAACCCTTAGATAATCTCTCCGAAGTAAAAAAAGCCCTTGAAATTATTTCAGACCCCAACTTTATGGGAGTGGCGCGCAGAAAGATTACAATTTCAACATGCGGCATAATAGATAAACTAATTGAGATTAAAGATTTAAAATATAAAATCGCTATATCTCTAAACGCTTCAAATAATTATTCAAGAAACCAAATTATGCCTATTAATAAAAAATATCCCATAGAAGACATCGTAAAATTTATAAGCAGCGGAAAATACTTCGGGCACAATAAAATAACCTTAGAATATGTTTTAATAAAGGATTTCAATGATTCGATAAATAATGCAAAAGAACTGATAAAATTATTTTTTCCGCAAAATGTCAAATTCAATCTGATTCCGTTTAATAAATTTAATAAATTTGATATTGAAAATACAGACCCCGCAAAAACTGCCGGCGATACACCGGCAAAAAATAATTACGAAAGAACAAGCGAAACAGCCTATAATAATTTTCAGGACAAACTGATGAAAGCCGGATTTATAGTAACGATAAGACATTCTAAGGCTCAAAGTATTTACGGCGGTTGCGGGCAGTTAATCGGTTAATTCAATTGCAATTTAAAGTTAATTTGCTATAATATTTACAATATATTATAATATGATTTTTAAAACAAATAGGTATTATATTGTATATGTCATCAAAAAAATATTCCGTAGCAATAGATTTAGGAACTACAACAATAGCGGCTGCTTTAATAGATAAAAAAACAAATAAAGTAATTCTGGAGAAAAGTTCAACCAATCTTCAGTATCCAGACTTCGGATTAGATTCGGTAAAACGGATACAGAACGGTCTTGACAAACAATCTGTTAAAAAATTGCAGGAAAAAGCATTTTTGACAATTGGCAATCTTTTAAATTATTTTATAAAAGAATTATGTATTGCTCCGACAGATATAACTGAAATTGCTCTTGCGGGCAATACTGCAATGGAATTAGCTTTTTGCGGGGAACCTTTGTCCGCTCTTGCAAAACCGCCCTACAGACCTTCTTCCGACATAGTGTTCCCAAAAAAAACAAATGAAATAGGTCTATCTATCAGCGCTGAGAATTTAACTGCAGATTCAAACCCTGCAGATGCAGCAGTCAATATCTCATCTGATTGTTTTGGCAAAAGTAATCTTGGCAATAACAAAAACGAATATACATTTAACAGCGATTTATTCATATTTCCTATTTTAGACGGATTTGTCGGAGGCGATACGGTATCATCTATTTATTATTTAGATCTGATAAATAGAGATGGACCTGCTTTCTTAGCAGATTTTGGAACAAATGTAGAAATTGCAATCGGCAACAAAAATAAAATTTTTACAACATCGGCGCCTGCCGGACCTGCTTTTGAAGGAGGAAATATAAAACACGGAATGCTGGCGCAAGGCTCTGCTATTTCCTCTATTGAACTGAAAAACGGTCTGTTTAATTTTGAGACGATTAACGGCTCTAAAATTCCGGAAGGAATTTGCGGAAGCGGTATAATTGATTTAATGGCTTCCCTTCTCCGTGAAAAAATAATAGATAAAAACGGCAGGATTATGCCTCAAGAACTTATCGATTCAGAAAGTTATTCGGTAGTAAACAGCGGGGTGAATAATGAAGAGAATGAAGTCGTTATCTACAGAAACAGCAAAACAGATATAAGATTTTATCAAGATGATGTCAGGCAGTTTCAATTTGCTAAATCCGCCGTAAAATCTGCGGTTGAAATATTACTAAATAAATATAAAATTGATATTAACGATGACTTCGATGTTTATATATCCGGTTCTTTCGGCAATTATATTAAAAATGAAAATATAGATATTATAGATATTTTTCCTTTTAAAAATAAAAAAGTAAATTATATTTTCGATAGCTCCCTCGAAGGATGTAAAAAATATTTAATTACCGATAATTCCGTAAGGACACTAAATATATCAAAAATTACAGCTATTTCAAAAAACTTTCCTCTGTCAGGAAGCAAACTTTTTGAAAAATTATTTATTAAAAATTTATTATGGGAATAATATGCAGATAAAAATATTTGAAGACGAAAGATTAAATACAGAATTTTTCCCCGGCATAAATTTCGTCAAAGTATTTTCGTCATATAACAAACCGCTGGCAGTTAAAGATATAAAAGGCGACATAATTTATATGAACGAACAGGCTAAAGCGCTTAGACTTTCGACTAATGACGACATTTGTATATCTTTTAATGAAGAATTACCCGAAGAAATAAAAAAGCTTAATAAATCCGGCTTGCTGTCAATCAATAAAATTATTAATACGATATCGGCTAATAAAATTCCTCAAAAGAAATACTTTCAAATTGAAACGCTCACGCTTTTTAATAATTTTGGATTATTTAACGGCACACTGGTTATTTTCTTTGATATGACAAAAATAGCTGAAAATATTATTAAATTATCAGAAATTAATGATTGCAAAAAATATGACGAATTAACCGGTTTCTTGCTAAAAGAACAATTTGATGAAATCGCCGAAAAAGAAGCTGAAAGATGCAAACGATACGGCGTAACTTTTTCCGTAGTATGTTTCAGTTTTGAAAATTTAGTATTAATCGGACAGTCTTACGGACAGGAGAAGCTTAATAAACTAATTAAATACTATGGAATGTTTTTAAATCAAAAGTTCAGAAAAACAGATTATCTGTTCAGGTTTAATTTTAATGATTTTTATGCAATCTTAACTCATACCGATTTGGATGTTGCATTGGCAAAATTTGAAAAAATAAAAAAATCAATATCGGAAGCGGTAAAATTTAACGGGGCGTTGCAGCCCATGCTGTATTACGGAATTTCTGAATTTGATATTAAAAGACATTTTAAAAATTGTAGACTTCTTATAGATGAAGCAAAATTAGAATTTGAGAAAAATAAAACATTCAGTTTCAAAAAATTTTAGAAAATTGGTGCAGTGCTCATGTTTATGCGCTATTTAGCGTAATATAATAAATATTATCTGCATAGATTAATAATTTTTGCATTATCTTTATCTTTTAAATCCGGCACTTTATTTAATATTTTTCCAACCTTGTATAGCGGTTCTACGGCATTTTTAAATAAATTTTCAAGAACGGCAGCCTGAGCCTCGGATATACATATTAAAAGTCCGCCCGATGTTTCAGCGCCAAAAGCAGCCCAGACAAGATTTTCATCAACATTTTCTTTAATATTTACATATTGAGAAAAGAATTTCCTGTTCCGTTTAGTGCCTGCGGGATTAATTCCTTTCTGTATTAATTCTAAACTTCCGTTGATTAAAGGAAGGTTTTCAAGATTTAATTCGCAAGAAACACCGCTGGCTATGAGCATTTCAGATGTATGCCCCACGAGACCGAATCCTGTAATATCAGTCATTGCATGCACCGCTTTCTTTAAAGAAACAACTAATTCAGACGCTGTTTTATTTAATTTTGTCATAGAACAAACAGCTTCATCTAAAGCGGACTGTTTTAATAAATCAGTGCATAGCGCACTGACTATAAACCCAGTTCCTAATTTTTTAGAAAGATACAAAATATCGCCGGGCTCAGCCCCTTTATTAGAATATATCTCATCTATTCCGCACATGCCTGTAACACTCAGACCGTATTTCAGCTCTTTATCGTCAATAGAATGTCCGCCGAGGAGCGCTGCGCCGGATTCATTTATTTTATCTAATCCTCCAAGCAATATTTCTCTAAAAACATCTTTTTCGACATTTGCTATAGGAAAGCATGCAATGTTTAAAACAGTTATGGGACACCCTCCCATAGCATAAACATCGGATAAAGCATTAGCCGCGGCTATTTGTCCAAAAGCGTAAGGCTCATCTACTACAGGCGTAAAAAAATCTACGGTCTGGATAAGACACCTGTCATCCGATATTTTATATATACCGGCATCGTCTTTATAATCAAAACCTACAAGAACATTGTCATTAGGCAGAACAGGCAATTTATCAATTATTGAAGATAGGTCCTCCGGACCTAATTTGCACCCTCAGCCGTGAGCAGATGTCATAGAGGTTAATTTATATTTTTTGTTTGTCATAGTTTAATATAAAAGCTAATCAGTAATTAAAATACACAATAAAACAAAACATAATAATAATATATTTTTTTCAGATTTGATACCTTGATGCTGTATTTGATGCTATATTATTACGGCATTTTGCTGCCGGCTATTAAATATTCTAAATCTTTATCGGTAAATTTGATACCGCCGCCTACAAATAGCGACCTGTTGTTGTTTTTACTAAAAATATCATCATACCCCGTATCTACAAAAAGATGACGTAAAAACGTATAACTCACGCCGGCGTTAACGTATGCTTCTGCAGAACCGTTATTAGAATTGAATCCGAATGCTCTTGCGTATAATTTTAAATTTCTATTTGTATATGGAACATAATAATTAACGCCGACCCCTCCGGTCGAATACATAAGTCCCGCCAAAAAAGTCCAATTATAAAAATTTTTCGCAATTTCTGCATTAAATTTAAGACTGTTAGAATTGGAATATTGAGTAGTGTTTGTTGTGACGCTGGATGGATAAAACTCACCCGACGGCGGATTATTGGTAGTATATGTTGTAGTCTGTGTTTCTCCATATGAATTGCCGTAATTGACAGGCGTCGAATCTACACCAAGAACATAATAATGACCCGGGGAAGGCTGAAGTCTGACATTGACTTCTGTGACCGAACCGTTTGAACGGTCTAAATATTGAGAATTTATATTCATTCCAACCTTAAAACTATTAAAACCTCCCACTAAATTATTAATGCCTTTAAGCGAACCGTTAAGATTATTATACACAGAGCTTCTATTTACAAGCTTGCCCAAAGTTCCTCTGCCTTTATTTATCTTTGACGATATACCATATATTTGATTTAAAGACAACTGAAGCTGTTTTGTGTCTTTCCTGATATGCAGCAGGCTTCTATTGATATTAGACTTATTTTTAGTTAAAATATCGCTTAAATTTGCCGATACAATTTTGATGTTATCGGTAATAGAAGGAAGCTCCTGTCTTAAATTGTCGGATATTGCCTTAAAATTATGAATTGTTTTTGTTAATGCTCTGTCGTTTTCAACTGTCAATCCGTTAATATTACGGGAAAAACCGGCGAAGTTGGTCATTATTACATTAAAGTTTTTTTGATTTAAATATACTAATCTGTTTAAATTATCTGAAAGTTCTGCAATATTTGCCAATATTGCTTTTATTTTATGTTCGCCTGTTTTAGTGCCGATTGATTTTTTCAGCGATTTTGTAACAGCATCAAGATTATCTGCAGTTTTTGCAAATTTTAAAATCAGGGAAGACATATTCTCCGGCGATTTATAACTTTTAATAATTTCATTTTCAGGCACCGGTTTTGACGATAAAGCCTGAATAGTATTTGCAGGAGAAATAGATATATAGCTCTCTCCCAGTAAACTCATAGACCTTATCGAAGCCGTATAATCAGGATAAATTTTATACTTGGAATTTATTTCCATATAAACACGCGCCTGACCGTTTTCGAGTTTAATCTTCTTGACCGTTCCAACTTTTATCCCTGCCATTTCAACGTTAGTTCCGATACTTATTCCGTTTGCAGACGCAAAATACGCGGAAATAATATATGTAGGAGGTTTGAAAAGGTTAATCTTACCGACTTTCATAGAAAAAAAAACGAGTATTAATAAAATTGCGACGGTAAAAAGACCAACCTTAGTTTCTTTATTTAGTTTCATGATATATCATTAGTAAAAAATAATAAAAAAAGATTCAATTTATTTGATGCCGGTTATTTTTGATACATTTTGCTATAAATTAAACAAAATTACATCGTATATACTGAAACTTAATACAAACAGACTCAATTTTTGCTTAAAATAATATGCCGCATATAAGAACATATAACGATGCAAATCATATAACTATCTCATATAACTATCGGACCATTCATGCTTCCCGTTACAAATTGTCTTACAACAGGGTTATCCGATGTTTTAAATTTTTCGGCATCGCCTTTTTCAATTATAGCACCTTCATATAACATTGCAATAGTATCCGCTGTTTTATAAGCTCCTTCAATATCATGGCTTATAATAATGCCTGTATATTTGAAGTGTTTCTGTGTTGAAATTATGAGATTATTTATTACATCCGACATTATAGGGTCAAGTCCGGTAGTAGGTTCGTCAAAAAGAACTGTTTCCGGCTCTAATATCATAGCTCTTGCGACTGCCACCCTTTTTCTCATACCGCCGGACAATTCTGCAGGCATTTTTGATTCAATCCCGCTTAAACCGACATCATTTAAACCGGACATCACTTTTTTTATAATATCTCCTTCGGATAATTTCAGATGCTGCCTTAAAGGAAATGCTACATTTTCAAAAATATTAATTGAATCAAACAATGCTCCGTCCTGAAATACCATTCCAAATTTTTTTCTTAATTCATTCAGCTCTTTCTTATTTATGGCGTTTAGATCAATATCATTGAATAGAACCCTGCCTGAATCAGGTCTTAAAAGCCCTACTATATGCTTCAGCATAACACTTTTGCCTTCCCCGCTTCTGCCTATTACAACGGTAATTTTCTTATCTTCAAAACTTATATTGAGATTATTCAGAACCTTAACGTTTTTAAAGGATTTATTTACATTCTCGAGAATTATCATTTATATAAATCCAAAATAAAATATAGTTCCGACATTAATTTATTTATTAATTTTATTTAATTTAATTTAATTTAATAAATCATAATAAATATAAATATAAATAATCTTATAATATATATTACAATCAAAGTTTGGAGTCTAAAATAATATTGAAGTCAGTATATAATCGGCAAAAAGAATATAAATTGAACTCAGTACAACCGCCTGCGTCGTCACTCTTCCTACGCCTTTAGAACCGCCGGATGCCTCAAAACCTTTGAAAGTACTTATGGTAGCAAGTATAATTCCAAAAAAAACTGCTTTTATTAAACCGTTATAAATATCGCTGAGTTTAATATATTTATAAATCATATCGACAAATACCGTGCCGTTTAATCCAAGAAAAAATTTATAGACTACGTATCCTCCAAATATTCCTATAAGTGAAGTTACGATAGACATTATAGGAAGCATTATCATAGAAGCGATGATCCTCGGAACGGAAAGGAAATAGAAAGGGTCTACCGCCATTACCTCAAGGGCATCTACCTGTTCCGAAATTTTCATAGTACCTATTTCCGAAGCCATAGAGGAACCGCATCTGGCTGTAATCATTAATGCGGTTAAGACAGGTCCTAGCTCTCTGGTCATTGAAAGGGCAATAGTAGGACCTATCATGTACGTGACGCCTACAATCCTGGCTGCGTAATAGGACTGAAGGGATAAAACCATGCCCGTAAAAAGACCCGTTAATCCGACAATATAAAATGAACCCATTCCTATAAAAGACATCTGGTCAAAAAGGTTGTTGAGATTCACGGAATATCGGAAAATGGACAGAATGCAGTTCCACAAATATATAATTAAAGAACCTAGCTCATTTATTATATATAAAACAAACAGCCCTATTCTTTCAAAATAACGCAATATAAAATCCATATGTTTTTATATATTTTTATAATTTACTCTTCAAGTTCTACGTGCCAATAGGCGCTATCAACAATATTAAGAAACGGCATCCATTCTTTATATAATATATTTGTCAAAGATATATGATAATAAGGAGACCATTCAGGTTTTTTAGGCTTCCGGATTAAATTCATTCCCGCTTCTTCCGGCGTTCTGCCGCCCTTAATTCTATTACATTTAATGCAGCTGCAGACGACATTTTCCCATGAAGATATTCCGCCGTACGTTCTGGGAATTACATGGTCTAAATTTAAATCGTTTTTTTTAAATTCTTTTCCGCAATACTGGCATTTATTTTTATCCCTGAAAAATATATTGGCTCTCGAAAATTTAATATATCTTTTCGGTACTTTATCATACCCTGTAAGAAGAATTACCCTTGGCACTCTAATAAGCCTATTCACAAGACCTACTGATTGAGTGCCGTCTGTAACAGAAATATCTTTCCATGAATCAAAAGTAAATGTGCGGTAATTTTCATCAACAGCCTTAGCAGCTCCTTGATATAAAAGTATAAAAGCCCTCTTAAGAGAAGTTACATGTACCGGCAAAAAGGATTTATTCAGAACTAATACACTGGAAGATAGCATAAGCAAACCCGCATATTATATTATAAATTAAAAACGATGATATTATTATAATATCACAATATTAAATTATTTTATATATATAATATTAATATATAAGTAAGCGTCGTTCAAATATGTCTTTTTATTTTTCTATTTAATTAATTTGATATCTGGGAAACTTTTATGAAATTCCCAATTATATCGTTTATATCGCCATCTAAAATAGTCCTTAAATCAATCAGAAATTTACCGTCTTTGATTTTACCGATAATAGGTATCTGTAAACCTCTGAATATTTCGCTTAATTTTTCTGCCGCAAAAAATTTATGAGCAACAGATAGACAATATGTTTTCATTTCATAATCAGGCATTGCTCCGCCTCCTACAATACTAAAATCTTCTATAATGTTAAAAGTATACATAATTTTATGGGTATTTTCAAGTTTTTTAACCTTATTTAAAAGTTTTAACCCTCTTTTTTTTATTTCTAAAATATTTTGGGAAAGCAGGCGAAGGGTCGGAATATTCTTGATAGCGTTATTTATATCTAAATATTCAAACAAGACTGCTTCGAGCGCCGCCAGAGTCATTTTGTCAATCCTGAAAGCCCTGTTTAACGGGTTTTTTGCAATTAAATCAACGTATTCTTTTTTGCCCGCAATAATACCGGCCTGCGGTCCGCCAAGAAGTTTATCTCCGCTGAATGTTACTATATCAATCCCTGCATTGACAACTTCCTGAGCTGTAGGCTCTTTTGGAAGACCAAATTTTTCAAATTTTATAAAACTTCCGGAACCGAGATCTTCCATGACCGGAATATTGTATTTTTTTCCTGTTTCTACAAGCTCTTTAGAATTTACCTCATGAACAAATCCTGTCATTTTAAAATTGCTGTGATGAACTTTAAGCAGCAGCGCCGTATTTTCGTTTATTTCCGATTCATAATCATTAATTTTAGTCTTATTTGTAGTTCCTACTTCAATAAGCTGCGCTCCTGAGGCTTTCATTATATCCGGAATTCTAAACGAACCGCCTATTTCAACAAGCTCGCCTCTTGAAACTATAACTTCTTTTTTAATTCCTGCGGCAAAAGTATTTAACGCCATGAAAACAGCGGCGGCATTATTATTAACTACAATAGCCGCTTCACAGTTTAAAATTCTGTTAAGCAATATTTCCACATGGGAATATCTTTTTCCCCTCATTCCTTCTTCAAGATTGAATTCAAGATTTGAATATGAAGAAGATATTTTAAAAACATTTTCAACTGCCGCTTTTGGCAAAATAGACCTGCCAAGATTGGTATGAACAACTACGCCCGTTCCGTTAATAACCCTTTTAAGACTGAATGAAAAATTATTAAAATAATCATTCAGCAAAAATGCGAAATGCTCTATTTTAAAAATATTATCTTCAAGTATTGCGTTCTCTTTAAGATTTATTTTTATTTTTATTTTCTCTTTTTCTTCGGACAATATTTCTTCTAATTTATCTTTTACGGCATTATATGAATATTTGTCTATTAATTTTTTGACGCCTTCGTCCTGCAAAATTAATTGAATTTTCGGAAATTTTCTTAAATATTTGTTTAAGCTGTCCATAATTTTTAACTAATTTAAATTAATATCTTTTATCAAGATTGAAAGATTTAAATGAATTTCCCGCATAAAAAGATAAAATATTTTCTAAAAAGTTAATGCAGTCTCTTAAAACATACTCTTTAGCATTTAATTTTGAAATTATTGAGGTATTGGAATTTACCATGAGATTGATAATTTTGACCGCGCTGATAGGCAACTCGATTGTTTTTAAAGTTTTGGCGCAACTGCTGCAGACTGCTCCGCCTTTTTCTATGCTGAAAGTAAAATAATTATCGGTATTTTTCTTCGAACATAATGTACATGCGGTAAAATTAGGGAATATTCCGATATGCTTTAAAAAGTTAGAAATAAAATAAAGTTCGTGCTTCAGAATAATATCTTCTCCGCAATCGTTTCCGACCGCATCATTCAAACTCATATATACGTCCCTTAGCAAATTAAAAATCATTATATTTTTGTCTTTTTCAGGAACAAGCGCTTTTGTAATTTCCAGAAGTTTTGATATAGACATGTAAGCATTTATATTTTTCCTGATATTTTTATATTCTTCAACAGAATCTACTTCATAAAGTATTGCCAGAGACATTCCGGCTTTTTCATAAAATTTTATACTTGTCAGCATAGCAGGTTCAAGTTTTCCAAGAAACCTCTTTTTGCTTTTTCTTGCATTATTGGCAAAACAAACAATTTTTCCATAATCTTCGGTAACATATACTATTAATAAATCTGCTTCATTCATTTTTTTTATGGAAACAATAAAAGATTTTGATGATAATACGTTCATTAAAATTATCTTCCGAATTGTAAATATTTAAATTAAATTATTTTATTATTTATTGCCTGCCTGAAAAAAAAACAACGCATATCCCTGTAATAATAACAAAAACCCCAAGCCATCTTCTGATTCCTACTTTTTCTTTCAAAAAAAATTTTGAAAGCAAAAGCACAAAAATATAGCCGCTTGATAAAAGCGGGTATGCAATAGATAGCGGAAGTTTGGATAGTGCCAGAAGATAAAATAAGGTGGCAAAAAAAAGGATGACCAGCGCACTGAAAATAAAGGGATTAAAAAATACAAGGACAGATTTAAAACCTATTTTTAAATGTTCCTCCTTTACTTTACCTGACCCTATTTTTTGCAAAAGCTGCCCAAACGATGAAAAAATAACGGCAAAAATCATATAGTAGTATGGATTCATGATATTTATATATAACGTTAAATCACCGTTAAAAATTTAAATAACACACTCAGGCTATTTTATTTTACAGTAAAGAGTTAAACAAATACCGGCCAGGCCGACTAATCACAAGTAGTCACTAACTAAGCACTAAATAAGCGCTAATAATCAAGTCGCCTTATAATGAAAAGTTTATCACTAAAATTAAAAATGGGCAACGAAAAATTACATCTTTCGGCGGCACTTTTCTGACCGAGCAATTTAATTATACAATAATTTTTTCTAAATTTGAAAGTTCTGTATAAGTTGAAAAAATGTAAAGTTTATCTATTTTTTTGTCTGTTTTATCTATTTTGTACAGGCAATTATTTTTATCTGATATTAAATTTATAATTTCGTTAAACGCTTTTTTAACATTATGATTTACTTTTATTTTCTTTATATCTATTCCGGCAGTTTTAAGCCTTATAGCCATATCGTACGGTCTAAGCCCCGTAATTGCAATATTATTAAATTTATTAATATATTTTTCAAAATTTACATCCCAAATCCATGAAACATCCCTGCCGTCCGCATCTCTGTCGGAAAAAGCAAATAAAGCATTAATACAATCATCTTTTTCAAATATCTTTTCTAATACATTATTAAATCCTGACGGGTTTTTTACTAAATCTATGCTGCACTCTATTCCTTGAACTATTTTCTTAAAAGACCTGCCAAATTTTGTGGAATAATTTTCAAATGTTTTTTTGATTATCTCGTCGTCTATGCAATAAAATTTTAAAACCAAAAAGGCTGCCATATAGTTTAATATATTATAATACCCCTGAATTGAAGGCTTAAAATCGAAGTCTTTGTTTTTTATCTTAGAATTAAATTCTTCAATATTTTTAAAATTAAAAGTTATATAATCATCGCCGAACGATTCTGCCTCTACATCGGCAGCAGCGTTTTTATATCCGCAATAATTGCAGCAATAATTTGTCATAATATAATGAGCGTTAAAATAAGCGGACAATATGTTTCCGCATTGAGGACAAGAAATTGCATCGGTTAAAGCGATATTACTATTTTCTTTTTCACGTTTACATAAGTTATGCCCATCTAAATTTTTATCTGACGTATTTAATGTGTTTAATTTATCGTTATCACTTCCGCCGTTGTTATTATTATCATTATTATTTTTATTATCATCATTATTGAATTCTTTTTTCTCTGATTTAACATTAAAATAAAACTTTTTATTTTCAGTATCAAATCCTACAAAAGACGCAAGGGGTTCATTCGAAGGTAAAATTAAAACAGGACGAGTTTTTAAAGACTGTATAGATTTTTTAATACTTAGCATTGTAGTATTTACTTCTCCGTATCTGTCTAACTGGTCTCTATAAAAATTAGTAATTACTATAATATCCGGATTTATTTTTGAAATAATATAAGGAAAAACCTTCTCATCTGTTTCAATTACCATAATATCCGCATTAAATTTGCTATTAAATGAATATCGCTCAATAATAGACCCGAAAATGCCGTTTGTCATATTTGCCCCGTTGATGTTTGAGCAAACTTTCATACCGGCTTTATTTAAACCTGAAGATATTAAATTGGCTGTCGTAGTTTTTCCGTTAGTTCCCGTAACAAATATTACGGGGATATTTATAGCATTTATATCTCTTGCAAAATTATCAGTTAAATTTTTATCTAATTTTTTTAACAGATAAAGCGGTAAAACATCCCCATTTCTTTTAAAAACTGCAACTAAAATCAGTTTAAAAAATTTATACAGAATGATTTCAATTTTATTTTTTATATTTAAATACATAATAATTTCAATAAGTTAATAATTACTCTAATATTTTAACAACTTACCTGCTGATTAAAAATTGTGCAATTTGATTAACCTTTCTATTTTGTTAGATATTCAGGTTTCAATAATCAAATTTCCTTTAAAAAATTTTACAGCCCTTGTGAAATTGTCATTTTTTATTTATTAATTGTTTAATTTTTTCAACAGCTTCCATGGCATTTTTTGCATAAATATCGGCATTTATGGACTTCGCATAATCTTCGTTTACTACGGCTCCGCCGACCATTGAAAAAACATTTATGCCGTTTTTTTTCAATTCCTTTATAACATTTTCCATTTCACCGACGGTTGTCGTCATCAAAGCCGATAGCCCTACAAAATTGACTTTGTTTTTTATTGCTTCTTCAACTATTTTTTCAGTCTTTACGTTTCTGCCAAGGTCTATAACCTCAAAACCGTTATTTTCTAAAAGGGTTGCTACAATATTTTTACCTATATCGTGAACATCTCCTTCAACGGTCGCCATTAAAATTTTTACGGTGTCTGTATTATTTATATTTTTCGGCAAATCCCTCTTAATTCTGGCAAAAGCAATTTTCATAACCTCGGCGCTTTCCATCACCTGCGGCAAAAAATATATATTTTTATCGAAAAGCTTTCCGACTTCTTCAAGTGCAGGTATTAAATATTTATTGCCTATTTCTAAAGGGGCTATGCCATCGGACAGCAAGTTTTCCACAATAGAAACAACACCTTCTTTTTCTCCGTTTAAAACAGCGCTGTACAGTTTTTCGCCCGGACTTAAGATATTGGTTTTGTCATCCGCATTTTTAGATTTTTCTGACGTGTTTAAATTTTTTTCGTTATTATAACTGTTTGCTTTTTCCGAAAAATGATTTATATAAGCCTTTGCAAGATAATCTTTGGCTATCAAAACTTTTACCGCATAAAAACTGCCTGTCAGGAGTTCGTCTTCGGGATTTACTATAGCGGCGCTCAACCCTTCCGAAAAACACATGGTTAGAAAAGCCGCATTAATATGGGTTCTTTTCGGCAAACCGAAAGATATATTGCTGACACCCAGAACAGTAGGAAGATTGAGAATAGTTTTATTCTTTTTAATCGCGTCTAATGTTATCAGCGCCTTATCTTGTCCGGCGCTTATCGGAAGTGTTAAAAAATCTATCATGATATCATATGATTTAATGCCAAAATCCGTAAGTTTATAATAAACTTTATACGCAGTTTTGATTCTCTCATCCGATGTTTCAGGAATGCCGCCATCATCTAAAGCAAGAACTATAACGGCAGCGCCGTATTTTTTAATAAGAGGCATTAATTTATTTAACTTTTTTTCTTCGCCGCTTATAGAATTAATCAATGCTTTACCAGGATACAGCATAAGAGCCTCTTCTACGGCATCGGGGTTGGAAGAATCTATGACTAAGGGGCTATGCACAACATTAGAAGCAGCTAAGATTGCTTTTTTCATCAGTTCAATTTCGTCAGTACCCGGAACACCGACATTAATATCAAGCATTGATGCACCGTCATCGGTTTGAATTTTAGCAGTTTTTCTAATATAATTAGTTTTGCCGTTTTTTAACTCTTCTATAAAATCTTTTTTTCCTGTAGGATTTATTCTTTCTCCTATCATAACGGGCGGGTGATTAAATCCTAATCCTATAACCGATGTTCTGGAGGTTACAAAAAGTCCGGACTCTCTCTTTATTCCTTTTTCAGGCAATCCGCTGTCGTTTATTATCTTTGCTTCGTCTGACATGGCTCTGATAAATGAACTATTGCTGCCGCAGCAGGCAGATACCACCCTGACTCCTATTAACGCAAGTTCTTCTATTATTTTAGAAAAATCATCCGGCTTCCCGGGAAATATGGTTTTCCCGTTTATTAAAGAAGGTATGCCTGCATTAGGCTTAGAAATAAGAGGAATATCGGTAACGGCAGCCATTTTTTTTAGAATTTCATAAATATCTTCAGGACCGACGGAACAATTTGCCCCGATAACATCGACGCCCAGACTGTCGGCGGTAACGGCAAAAACTTCTGGTGTGGTGCCCAGAATAGTTCTGTATGTATTATCAAATGTCATCATAGCTATTATCGGTTTGTCGCTTAATTCTTTAACGGCTATTATTGCCGCTCTAACCTCCTGCAGGTCTATCATCGTTTCAAGCTGAAATAAATCAACATCGGCATCGATACCGGCTTTTATCTGTTCCTTATATAATTCAACACTTTCCTTGAATGTTAATTCTCCTACCGGATAAATAAATTTTCCGGTAGGAGCTAAAGACATAGCTGTGAGGCAATTGCCTTCAGAGGCTTTTTGCGCTGCTTTTACGGCATTATAATTAATTTCATACAATTTGTTTTCCAGACCGTATTCTGCAAGTTTTATTCTGTTTGCCCCGAAAGTGTTTGCCACTAATATTTCACTTCCCGCTTTCGCATAACTTTTATGAACAGCTATAATATGCTCAATCTTATCGGTTATATTAAAACTTTCAGGCAATAAACCTTTAGGCAGAAGACCTTGAAGCTGTAAAACAGTACCCAATGCGCCATCTGACATAATCAATCTTTTTTGCAATTCTTTTCTAAAATTTTTTATCATAATTTTTAAACCTTTTTTAATGTATGTCTTTTTTTCATTTATTTTTTTAATTTTTTCATGTAAATTGCATTATTAATGTTATTTAAAGAAAATCAATTACGACTTCGATATGCTCCGTTATATTACTGCCGATAAAATTGCTCCCCAGTAATTTAAATTTTTCAGGATCGTCGCTGACATAATATTTTTCATAAGGTTTAGCAACATTATCGTTTAACATTTTGCTGCTGATTAAAAAATCTTTTACTTCGATAGCGACTTCTTTTCCGG
>JAJYQS010000017.1 GCA_021794475.1 bacterium
TTTTAAAACCGGACTCCGGCACGGTGAATTTTTTTGACGATATAGATGTTAACAATCTGTCGGATAACCGTCTGGCAAGATTTCGCAATGAAAATATAGGGTTTGTTTTTCAATTTCATTATCTTCTTAACGAATTCAACTGTATAGAAAATGTTGCTATGCCGTTATTTATAAAAGGAGAAGCTAAAGCATCGGCGTTAAAAAAAGCTAAGGATTATTTATGCGAATTTGGTCTTGAACATAGATTATATTTTAAACCGTATATGCTTTCAGGCGGAGAACAGCAAAGGACGGCGGTTGCAAGAGCTTTGGTAGCCTATCCTAAAGTGATTCTTATGGATGAACCGACGGGAAACTTAGACCCCAGGCAGGCAGAATCTTTACAGAAGATAATTTTAGATTTAAAAGAAAAATACAATAAAACATTAATTGTAGTCACTCATGATTCAAATTTTTCTAATATGATGAATATTAAAATTACTATTGAGAACGGTTCTATAAAAAAATATTAAATTAATTGACTTGTTTTTTTTTATTTGATAACTTAATTAAATTATGCGATATAACAAAATTATTACATACGCGCTTTTAATTCTTATTATTTTTCTGAGTTTTAACGGTATTGCCTATGCATCTATAAATAATAAAAATGTTTTTACGGGATTTTTTCATCAAAAAGGCAGACTCGTTCCCTTAAACATTGATAAATCCTTTAAAACAGCTTTTCTGCAATATATAAAATCTGCCAAGCCATATTTTGTATTAGCCTATTCAAATCTTACAAAAGCTCCGTATTTTAATTTTAATAAAAAAATTAATTTAGTAAGAATTAAAAAATTAGGCAGGCTATATAAATCCGATTATATTATTACCGGCAGCATTACAAGATTCGGCTCGCAATACAGGCTGCATGCCATGCTCGTTAATTTAAAAAATATTTATCATTCAAAAACATTAAGATATATCGGCGTCGGAGAAAGGTCGTTAAATAAAAATATCGGACTCTTGGCTCATAAAGTATCTTCGCTTATAGCGGTAAATTATAATAAGCGAAAATATTTATCTGCAGCACATCCTAAATTTTCTATAGACAAAGACGTATATGCAATACGCGTAGAAGGCAATATCAGGGTAGGTACAGGTTTTATACTTAACGATATATTGCTTAAGAAAGGCGGCGCTTATTCCATAAAAAAAATAAACGGAAGCATTAAAAAATTATATAAAACCGGATATTTTAAAAATATAACCGTTAATGTTAAACCTTCATATAAGGGGCTAATTTTAACTTTTATAGTTTCCGAAAGACCATATATCAAATACGTCAAATATACAGGAAACGGTTCTATATCCGTTAAAAAAATAAAAAAAATATTAAACATTCAGCCCGATACTCCGTACAGTGCTTATGAAGGGTTTAAAGCGCTGAAAATATTAAAATTTCTTTATTCTGCGGAAGGATATTATAATGCCAAAATTAAACTTAATAAGATAAAACTTCCCGGAAATTACGTAGGTTTGAATTTTGCCATAAATCAGAATTCTCCGGTTATGGTGTCGCAGGTAATCTTAAAGGGGAATACTTCTTATCCTTCGGCAAAATTGTTGGGAATTATGAATATTAAAACCGTTAATATACTCACATGGATAACGGGCGCCGGAAAATTTGAGAAAGCAAAATTAAACAATCAGATTATTAAACTTTTAAGTTTTTATTATAATCACGGGTACATTGAGGTAAGCGTAAAAAAGCCTAAATTTATTTTTTCAAAAAATAAAAAGTTTGTAAAAATAATATTGACCGTGCATCAAGGTCCCCAATATCGGATATCGGACGTGGACGTTATAATAAAAAATAAAGACAGACATATTAAAGAGTATAATGCTATCATCAAACTTTTAAAGACTAAAGCAGGCAATATCTTTAACAGAAAAATGATAGAAAAGGATATTCTAGAGGTCACAAAATATTTGACCTACAGGGGATACGCATTTGCAAATGTTGAGCCGTCAATAAAAATAAACAGAAAAAAAAGGTCTGTTTTTGTTAAACTTACGATTCACAAAGGTAAAATTGCAAGGTTTGGAAAAATTACTATAACCGGTAACGATGTAACATACAGCTATGTCATTTTAAGGGCGCTGGCACTATACCCCGGCGAAAAATACAATCCGGAGCTTATTAAAATATCCAGAACCAATCTGAAAAATTTGCAGTATTTTAAGCATGTCACTATAACCACGGAAAAAGTTCCGGGAGAAAGCATATTAAATGTTAAGGTCCATGTAAAAGAAAAAAATACCGGCAAATTTACTATCGGAGGCGGTTATAGTTCGGCTACGGCATTTATGGCTATAGCTTCGATATCCGAGTCAAATTTATTCGGAACAGGTATATCGGCTTCGCTAAATGCTCAGGTTGGAGGTCCTTATCAATCGTACAGCCTTAACGTATTGCAGCCGTATCTTACATATCTTTACGGGAAACCTCTTTCATTGGATGTGTCTCTGTATGATACGTTTAATTCCCTTTACTATGAATTTGCATACCGGACACTCGGAGGTTCTGTCACAGTCGGTTATCCTATATATAAACAGTTGATTACTGAATACGTAAGATATTTGCTAGAACAGGACAACTCTGTAATAATTCCGGGATTAGACAATATATTGCCGCAGGGAAGTCTGCTGACAAGCGAATTATCTTTTACTACCGTTTATAATACTCTTAATAATCCTATGGTTCCTACGGCAGGAGACATGGCAAGTTTCAGGGCAAGTTTTGCAGGTCCTCCGATAGGCGGAAACGACGATTTTGTGAAATTAACCGCTCAAGAAAACCATTATATCCCTTTATGGTGGGGAACGTCTTTTATGGCTAGCGGACAGGCCGGATATATAGAAACTACAAATTCCAGTGTTCCGCTGCCTATCTATCAAAGATTTTTTGTCGGCGGCATAACGAATACATATCCTCTTCTCGGATTTATGTACGATTCTGTCGGACCTTCAGAAAACGGATTGCTCTATGGCGGTACAAAAATGTTCACGGTTGGAACAAAATATCTTATTCCTATTTTGAAAAAAATGGGATTCTACGGATTTTTATGGTGGAATGCAGGTAATGCATGGACAACATCGCAGAAAGTTAACCTGTTTGATCTTGATGAGGCGGCAGGCGTCGGATTTAACTGGTATTCGCCCTTCGGACCTATTGAGATAACATACGGTAAAATATTAGGTTCTCCTATTAACGGCAATTCCAGCACTAGGATTCAATTCAGTATGGGAGAAGGTTTTGGCGGATTCTAAAATAATTTTATATAAAATAAAAAAACAATCGGAGGTTTTATGAAAAGGATAAGTTTAATTTTTTCTATTTTAATTTTAATGTCTATGATAGTTCTTTTAAGCAATACTTCAAAAGCTGAGGCTGCGGGTTCTAAAATTGCAGTTGTAAATATGCAGAAAGTAATTTCAATGTCAACACAGGGGAAAAAAGCTAATTCTATTCTTCATTCTTTAGTAATAAAGTATAAGGCAAAATTAAGCGCTCTTAGACAAAAAATAACCTCGCTGCATAATGATTTAAAACAGAATTCGTCAATAATGTCTTCAGCGGAAAAACTGAAAAAAACTAAAGAATTTGAAACGGATATAACCAGTTTTTCTTCTGAGGAAAGGCACGTACAGGGTATTATCTCTGAAAAAAGGTTTAATCTGTTAAAGGGAATTATTGCAAAGGTTAATGCAATAATAACTAATATTGCGAAACAAAAAGGCTATCTGCTTGTTGTTGACCGTCCGGGCGTAGTTTACAGGGTTAATTCTATTGATATTACAAATCAGGTTCTGAATCAGATGAATTCTAAATAATTAATATTATTATATATAACATAAATATTTAACATGTCTTACTCTATAAAAGAAATTGCAAAATTACTATCTCTGAATATAATCGGCAAAGAGAACTTTGCCGATTATAAAATTAAGAATATAAATTCTTTAAAAGATGCGAACGGCGATGAAATAAGTTTTATTGCGGACAGGAAATACATAAAATATTTAAATACAACAAATGCTGCCGCAGTTATAATGGATTTTTCTCTGTTAAAAGACGAACTTTCAACGAATTTAAAATTTTTAATTCTGGATACAAAAAATCCTTATCTGGCTTTTGCCAGAATGACTCAATTGTTTTATAGCGCAGATAACGCTGAATCATCAAGCGGGTTTGTATTGGACAATGATTTTATAGATAAAACCGCGAGCATAGGGAAAGGTACAATCATATATCCTAATGTTTATATAGAAAAAGCATCCAAGGTCGGTGAAAATTGCAAAATTTTGCCGGGGGTATTTATAGGACAAAATGTTATAATAGGGGATAATGTTACTATTTATCCGAATGTTACCGTGTACAGCAAATCTATCATAGGTAATAATTGTATTATACATGCGGGCTCAGTCATCGGAAGCGACGGCTTCGGTTATGCTAAAGACGGGAAAGAATATGTTAAAATAATGCATCTTGGCAATACTATATTAGAAGACAGCGTAGAGATAGGCGCCTTAACTTCAATAGACAGAGGGGCAATAGGTTCTACTATAATAAAAAAAGGAACAAAAATAGATAATCTTGTTCAAATTGCTCACAATGTTTCAATAGGTGAAAATTGCGCTCTTGCCTCTCAAACCGGCATTGCGGGGAGTGCCGTTATCGGTAATAACGTTATTATGGGCGGTCAAGTCGGGGTAGCCGGACATTTAACTGTAGGAGATAACGCGATAATAGCTGCGCAATCTGGCATATCGCATGACATTAAAGATAATGAAGTCGTTGCGGGTTCTCCGGCAATACCGATTAAAGAATGGCGCATTTCTATGGTATTATTTAAAAAACTGCCTGAATTGTTTAATAAAATAAAAAAGATATAAAAATTATCTTAAATTGCTGTATTGTTATATGGATTATATCTTGCAATATTAAATTATATATAAGGTATTGTTAATATGAATAATAAAGCTGTACCTGAACCATCTTCGTATATTATGGATATTAAGGAGATAATGAGTCTTCTTCCGCATAGATTTCCGTTCCTTCTCATAGATAAAGTTATAGGTCTTGAGAAAGGAAAGTCTATTAGAGCTATAAAAAATACAACCATGAATGAACCTTTTTTTCAAGGTCATTTTCCTAATCATCCTGTTATGCCGGGGGTTTTAATTTTAGAGTCGTTAGCTCAGGCAGGCGGTATTTTAGCTTATAAAACTGCCGAAGACGATGCTATGAAAGATATGTTGACATATTTTATGGGAATAGATAAGGCAAGATTTAGAAAACCTATACTTCCGGGCAGCACTATAATTTTAAATGTAGAACTTATTAAGAAAAAACAAATGATATGGGTGTTTCGCGGTACTGCATCGGTAGATAATATATTATGCTGCGAGGCAAATCTTATGGCATCTTTTGTTGCGCCATAAAAATAATGCATAAAAATAAAATATTCGTAATTAAAAAAAATTAAAAAAATTAAATTCAATTAAAAATATTTGTCAGGCTATGATAGATAAAACTGCAATAATAGGAGAGAACGTAATTATTGACGATTCTACCGAAATAGGTCCATATTGTATAATTAAAGATAATGTAAAAATAGGAAAAAATAATAAAATCGCTTCTCATGTTGTTATAGAAGGTAATACCGAAATAGGCGATGATAACAAAATATTCCAATTTGCGTCAATCGGTTCGATTCCCCAAGATTTAAAATATAAAGGTGAAGATACAAAGCTGCTGATAGGTAACAATAATATAATCAGAGAATACGCCACATTCAATCCGGGTACCGTAACCGGCAATCATATTACCGTTGTCGGTGATTTTAATCTTTTTATGATGTCAA
>JAJYQS010000055.1 GCA_021794475.1 bacterium
AACGGATGCAGCTATTGCTTCTAAAATTTATAGATTTGTTAATTATAAGGGTATTTGCTATAAAGGCAATGAAGCGGCAGAACTGCTGCTTGAAAAGCAGCTGGAAGGCATAAGAACCGCTGTTTCGGAGGGGCTTATCGTTAAAATAAATTCGGTATTAATACCTGGAATTAACGATAAGCATATAAGAGAAATGTCTGAAAGCATTAAAAAAATGGGAGTATATCTTTTTAATGTAATGCCTATGATACCGGCAGATAAGTCATTTTTTCAAAAAATAGGTGTTCCGGCTGCCACAAGGCAAGATATAGCTAATGTAACAGGCGGCATAACAGGAATTAACATCATGAAGCATTGCCGGCAATGCAGATCGGATGCCGCGGGTCTGCTTGGAAACGATATAAGCAGCAAGTTGAATAATAATAAGGAGAAAGATCATGATAACAGAAAATGCTGTTCAGGGGTGTAAGCTGCAGAAAAGTTTAAATTTTTCACAGGATGAAGAATTATATATAGCAACTTCCGATACTAAAGGGAAAATGGAAAATGACTATAAACCGTTTGTGAATAAAATTTTGAACAGCATTTCCTTTGTACCTGATTCGGTACTTGATCTTGGCTGCGGTCCCGGTTATATAGCGCGGAGATTTAGCGAAGTTCTTCCCAATGCTAATATTGTAGGCGTTGATATTTCGGAGATTATGATTAGTCATGCTTTAAAAAGTTCTGCTAAGATCACAGATGAAGCAAATCCAAATTTTAGCAGAAGAGATATGCAGGCTGCAGGCGCGAGATTTGCAAACAATTATTATGATAATTATGATAATAAAATTAAAAACAATATGTATGATGCAAAAGTTGCTGAACAAATGGCGGCTGCAGGCAATCTGGATGTCAATGTCTATGATTTAAACGACGGTTATTTTCATCAAAAGCTGCGGTATTTGATTGCTAACAGCGAATGTCTGCCTTTTAACGACAATTATTTTGACGCTATTATTTTAAAAGGAACATTTAAATGTCTGGAAAAAAAAGCTGAATCCCTAGAAGAAATGCACAGGATATTGAGCAGCCGCGGGGAGATATTAATATTCGAATTTAGAAAGGATATACCTGAAGACGAGTTTTTGATTCTAACAAAAGACATGCAGCCTCAAAAAGTTAGGTCATTAAGAAATAAATTGAATTGTTCTCCCGATTTGGCAGAATATAAATATTGTCTGTCTAAATCAAATCTGTCAAAATTTGCCGAAATAACGAGCGACGGACTTGATTTAAAAATACGCATAATTAAATAATTTACTTGTTAAATTGTTAAATAGTTAGATAGCTAATAGTTAATTATTTAGTTAATTATTTCAATAAAAAAATAGATATATCAAAACATATAAATATATATAAATATGGAATAAATAAATAAAAAAAATAAAGCAGATATAATAAAAATTAAAAAACAGGAGAAAATTTTTATGAGTATTATGGACGGTTTTAGCGGAAATATTGAAGAATATATAGTAGCTCCGAGAAAATCAGGTTCAAAATGGGTACCGCATTTTTTAGTAGCTTTTGACCAGGAAAGCTGCATTTCATGCGGCAGATGCATCAAGGTGTGTCCCGGAGGAGTTTACGTCTTTGAGGATGAAGGCGACAAGATGGTGGTTAGAATTGAAAATATGGATGATTGTCTCGGAGATATGTCATGCGAAAAGGTTTGTCCTAAGAACAAGACGATGCATCTGCATAAATTTGAACCGCTGCAAAAACTGTAAATTGTGAACTGTAAAACGATGCGATGTTAATTTAGTTAACTTTAACTGCATATAAGCAAGCATAAATCTATGGAGGAATTAAAATGGCTATTAATATTAAAGAAAGCGAAGAGATAGTTGAAGATGTACTGAACATCTATCCCGAAAAACCGAGAAAAAACAGACAGGAACATATAGGCGTCAACAAAAAAGATGCCTGCGGGTCTTGCGTAGCTAAATCTAATTTAAAATCCCTGCCGGGCGTTATGACTCCCAGAGGCTGTGCATATGCCGGTTCTAAAGGTGTTGTGTGGGGTCCTGTAAAAGATGTTATTAATATCAGCCACGGTCCTATAGGATGCGGACATTACAGCTGGGGAACAAGAAGGAATTTAGCCAATGGAGTCCCGGGCGTGGAAAATTTTATGCCTTTTCAGTTTACTACCGATTTCAGGGAGCGCGATATTGTTTTTGGCGGCGATAAAAAATTGGAACAGGCGATACATGAATTAAAAGGACTTTTTCCCACTACCAAAGGATTTGTTGTGGAATCGGAATGTCCCATAGGTCTTATAGGTGATGATATTGAGGCTGTAGCTAAAAAGACATCCGCTGACTTAAACACAACGGTAATTCCTGTAAGATGCGAGGGTTTCAGAGGCGTCAGCCAATCTTTAGGACATCATATCGCCAATGATTCAATAAGGGATTATGTTGTCGGTACGGGCAAATTAGACGACAGTCAAAAAACTAAGTATGATGTTGCAATTTTAGGCGATTATAATATAGGAGGAGATGTCTGGGCTTCAATGAAGGTTATTACAGAAATGGGTTTGAATGTAATTGCCCACTGGAGCGGCGACGGTTCAATAGAAGAGATGAGAATTACGCACGAAGTTAATTATATACTTCTTCATTGCTATCGTTCGATGAACTATATTTCAAATTACTATAATGAGAAATACGGGATTCCGTGGATTGAATACAATTTCTTCGGTCCCACGAAAATAAAGGAAAGCATCCGGAAAATAGCCGCTTTATTTGACGAACATATACAGGAGCAGTCAGAAAAAGTAATTGAAAAGTACGAACCTAAAATGCAGGCGGTTATAGACAAATATAGACCGAGATTAGAAGGCAAAAAGGTTATGATACTTGTTGGAGGACTTAGACCGAGGCATATAGTCGGAGCGTATGAAGACCTAGGAATGCAGGTTGTTACCGCCGCTTATGAGTTTGCTCATAGCGATGATTATGAAAGAACGACCAAAGAATTAGAAGACGGAGCTATTGTAGCAGATGATTTAAACGAACATGAGTTTATCGAACTTGCGCACAGATTAAAACCGGATTTAGTTGCATCGGGGATAAAAGAAAAATATGTTTTTCAGAAAATGGGCATACCTTTCAGGCAGATGCATTCATGGGATTATTCCGGCCCTTATCACGGATATGACGGCTTTGAAATATTTGCAAAAGATATGGACCTTGCAATTAACAGCCCGTCATGGAAATTTGTAAAACCGTCATGGAAAAAATAAAGAAATAAATAGTATTGCAGTTATAGTAAGTAATTATAATAAGTTGTATATTATTTGCGGCTGTAATGCCGGCATTATTTATAAATACAAATAAAATTTGAGGAGGCTATTCAAATGGCTAAGATGACTAAAGAAGAAGTCCGGCAAACTAAAGACTGGATGAAAACCGAGGAATATAAAGAATTAAATTTTAAAAGAAAATCTATTGTAATTAATCCTGAAAGAGCTTGCCAGCCTCTAGGAGCCGTTCTATGTTCCGCAGGATTTGAAGGGACTATGCCATTTGTCCACGGTTCGCACGGCTGTGTTGCTTATTATAGAAATAATTTGTCAAGACATTTCAGAGAGCCGATTGCGGCGGTTTCTACCTCTCTTACAGAAGACGGAGCAGTGTTCGGGGGGCAGGCAAACGGGTTTGAAGGTTTTAAAAATTGTTTGAATCTTTATAAACCTAAAATGTTTGCAATATCTACAACCTGTATGACGGAGGTTATAGGCGATGATTTGGGGGCGATAGTAAATAATGCCAGAGCAAAAGGATTTTTGCCTGAAGATGTGCCTGCGCCTTATGCGAACACTCCGAGTTTTGTCGGTTCGCATATAGACGGATACGATAATATGCTTGCTGCAATTATAGATACGTTAGGGGTCAAAGGCGAATCCGTTTCAGATGTTATAAATATAATACCCGGTTTCGATACGACTACCGGCAATATTAATGAAATAAAAAGACTTTTAACAATTATGAAGGTACCATACCTTGTTATTGCGGATTACTCTAATACGCTGGATTCTCCGCTGAACGGCGAATATAAGCTATACAATGAGGGCGCAACTACCTTAGAAGATACAAAAAATTGCGTTAATAACAAAGCGACTATTGCGCTTCAGAAATTCAGCACTAAAAAGACGATAGCTTTATTAGCGGATAAGTTTAAACAGGAAGCAAAAGCTGTTAAAAGTCCGGTTGGAATAAAATTTACAGACGAATTTCTGATGGCCGTTTCTGAAATTACCGGAAAAGAAATTCCAAAAGAAATTGAAGACGAAAGAGGCAGAGCGGTTGACTCAATGACGGATGCGCAGCAGTATATTCACGGCAAAAAATTTGCAATATTCGGCGACCCAGATATATTAACGGGACTGACAAGCTATTTGCTGGAAATGGGCGGTATTCCTAAATACGTGCTGTGTTCTAACGGTAATGAAGAATTCAAAAATGATGTTGAAGCATTGCTGAAAGAATACGGATGCGATGAAGGGGAGGTTTATATAGATAAAGACCTGTGGCACCTGCACTCTCTTGTAATGACCGGACCTGTCGATATGCTTATAGGACCGAGCCACGGAAAATTTGTAGCAAGAGAAGCCGGCGTTCCTCATATCAGATTAGGATATCCTATTTTTGACAGGGTCAATATTCATCGTTATCCTTTTTACGCCTATTCAGGAGTAATTAATTTAACGACATGGATAGTTAATAAATTCATTGAGATTGTAGATGATACATCCGATGATGCACATTTTGAGCTTTTAAGATGAAAAATTTATAAAATAAAATTTATACAGTATAAAACTTAAAAAAAGGAGGCGATTAAAATGCAGCTTAAGGTTAAAGAAGAGTTGTTTGATGAGCCTACATGCGAGCATAATATACAGAAGAAAGAAAAAAAAGCATGCAAAACAGCTGTTCCCGGTTCTTCAACCGGAGGATGCGCTCTTGACGGCGCATATATTGTGCTGAGTCCGATACGCGATGCTCTTCATGTTGTTCATGGGCCTATTAATTGCCTCGGCAACAGCTATAATCAGAGAACATCGGAATCAAAGGGCAATGAAACATTTTATATGTACGGAATGACATCTTCAATTAATGAAAATGACCTGATTTTCGGTTCTGAAGATAAATTAAAAAAAGGAATTATTTATGCGGTAAACAAATTTAATCCGAAAGGTGTTTTTATCTATAATACCTGTGTACCTGCATTAACAGGGGAAGATATAGGTGGAGTCGCAAGAGAATTGACCGAAAAACTTAATATTCCCGTAGTTCCTGTGCAAAGTCAGGGATTTTCCGGCGGTAAAAATCTTGGAAATAAGATTGCCGGGGATGTGCTTTTTGAATATGTTATAGGAAAAAAAGAACCCAATATTGATATTTTGACCGATTATAATATTAATTTAATAGGCGAATACAACATAAAAGGCGAATTGTTTTTAATTAAAAAAGCGCTTAGCGACAACGGCATTAATTTACTTTCAAATATAACAGGCAACGCAACTATGGAAGAAATAATGTATTCGCATAAAGCAGGGTTAAATGTTGTTGTATGTTCCAAAGCTTTAGTATATTTAGCAAGAAAAATGGAAGAAAAATATGGGATACCTTTTATAGAAGAATCATTTTTTGGATTGTCTTCGACGAATAATGCAATGCTGCACATAGCAGAAAGTTTTAAGGATGCTAAACTGATAGAAAAGGTTAAAAAAAATATTGAATCAAAGACTAAAATAATACGGAAAGAGATTGAACCGTATAAAAAATTTTTAACAGGCAAAAGAGTTCTTTTATATACAGGCGGCGTCAAAAGCTGGTCTTTAATCTCCGCACTGAATGACCTTGGCATGAAAGTTATAGCGACGGGGGTTAAAAAAAGTACGGAAGAAGATAAAAACAGAATCAAGGAATTTGACGCAAACGGAAATATTATAATGTTAGATAACGGAAACCCTGTTAATTTGATAAAAATGATAAAAGATGAGCAAGCCGATATCCTGCTTGCAGGGGGGAGAAATCAGTATACGGCTATTAAATCTTTAATACCGTTTTTAGATGTTAATCAAGAGAGAAGTAGCTCTTATACGTCTTATGAAGGCATAGTTCATCTCGGAAGGCAGATTTATCTTGAATTAAACAGCCCGGTTTATGACGTTATCAGAAAAGCAAATTAAAGTTAAGATAAATTAAACCTATTTTAACAAAACAAAAATATCATGGAAAATCTAAAAAACATTGAGATAAATCCGTTAAAAACAAGTTCATCACTCGGCGCGGTCATTGTTTTCCTCGGTATTAAAAATGCAGTTGTTCTTATGCACGGGTCTCAGGGATGCGCCAGTTTTGACAAAGTCACTTTGACAAAGCATTATAGAGAAAACATACCTGTTTATACGACTGCCTTAAATGAACTTGGAGCAATTTTAGGAGGAAGCAGCTATTTAAAAGCGGGGGTTAAAAATATCGCCGATAAAATTAACCCCACTTTTATAGGTATTACATCTACAGGTTTAAGCGAAGTAAACGGCGAGGATATTCATGCGACTTTTAATGAGTTAAAAAAAGAATTAAAAGAAAGCGGAGACTATGACAATTTAAGTTTGGCTTATGTCAGCACTCCGGATTACGACGGAAATTTTGAAGAGGGTTATAAAAATGCTATCCTTTCATTATTGCAGACATTTTGCATAGACGATAAAAATAATATCAGAAATATTAGCGATTATAAAAATAACGATAAAAATAAAGATAACGGCGCGAAAGATGTTAACAATGTACGCGCTAATGTGTTTTGTCCGTTTTCCTTTACCGCTATGGATTTCTTAGAGCTGAGAGACTTGCTAGAAGATTTCGGCATAACGCCTGTTATGATACCTGATTTGGGAACTTCAATGGACGGACATCTTGATGAAAACGGCTACTTGCAGACGACATCCGGCGGGACTGATATTGAAGATTTAAAAAAGGCAGGTTTAAATAATTTAAATATAATTATAGGCAGCAGTTTAAAAAGTTTAATCGCGCCCGTCAAAAAAATTACCGGATTAGATACTTATTATTTTTCCAATGTCAGCGGGTTAAAAAATACAGATTTATTTTTTAAATTTCTTGAAGAAATTTCTTTAAGAAAGACTCCTGAAAGATATAAAAGACAGAAAAGACAATTAATGGATGCATATTTAGATACGCATTTTTACTTTTTAGGTAAAAATATTGCAATAGCAGAGGGAATTGATATATTAGATTCATTTTCTGAAGTGTTGAGCGAAGTCGGAGCGAATATTAAAATAGGGGTGACAACATCAAAAGCTTATGAAAATTTGAAAAACAGATTTGAAATTTTAACGGAAGGCGATATTGATTTATTTGGCGAACTTATTGAAAGTGACGGCAATGAAATAGACCTTGTAATTTCAAACTCTAATGCCGAATACACTGCTGAAAAAATAGGCGTGCCTATTCTAAAAGCCGGTTTCCCGCTAATAGACCGGATAGGGCATAATTTTAAACACTATATACTTTATAAGGGCAGCGCTAATCTGGTATATGAAGCTGCAAATCTGTTAATGTCTGTTAATGAAAAACTCATGAAGGAGGTATAATATGAAAGTAGGGTTTACGACAACCGACAATGTTTTTATCAATGACCATTTTGGATGGGCAAAAAAAATTGCAATTTATGATGTCACAGAATCAGGTTTTGATTTTATTGAATTAAGGGAATTTGAGGCAGAAGAAGATGAGATTGAAAAAATAGAAAAAAAAATTGCAAAATTGAGAGATTTAAAAATAATATTTGTTGAAAGTATAGGCGGTACGGCTGCTGCAAAAGTAGTCAGTTCAGGTATTCATCCGGTTAAATCAAAACCTGATGATAAAATAGTAAATGTTCTTGAAAATTTAAAAGGGGTTCTATCAACGAATCCGCCGCCATGGCTAAAAAAAATTATGATGAAAGATAAAATGGCAAATATTGTATAGCTGCATAATCACTGTTTATTCTTAATAAGAGCAATTAGAATACATTTTAATAATGATTTAATAACAATTTAAGAAGGAGAAGAAAATTATGGAATCTATGGAAATGATTAGAGCAATAATCAGACCTGAAAAAGAGAAAGATGTTTTAAAAGGGCTTGAAGCGGGCGGTTTTATATCGGTCACCAAGATGCATGTTTTTGGAAGGGGTAAACAAAAAGGCATAAAGGTAGGGCAGGTTGTTTATGATGAGCTGCCTAAACTTGAGCTTATGATGGTTGTAAGTAAAAATGATGCAGAAAAAGTATGCGATATTATACAAGAAAATGCATATACAGGCAATATAGGCGACGGTAAAATATTCGTGGTGCCTGTCAGCCATACTTATACTGTGAGAACAGGCGCGGAGGGACTTTAATATGGAATCAAAATTTGAAGAAAAAGCGGTTGAGGTACTGGCAGTAATCAGAAGACATAAATTTCAGGAAACAAAAGAAATGCTCGCAAATGCCGGTTATGTCCAGATGACATTTTATTCTATACACGGGAGAGGCAAACAAAAAGGACACGGCGGTTTAGCCAATGAGCTGGACCCGGGATTAGATGCAATAAGCAAAAATAAAAATAATATGGAAGCGGCAGATAACGATTATCATTTTTTGCCGAAAAGAATGCTTTCTATAGTAGTACCGGAAAGCGAAATGCCAAAAGTAGTAAAGATAATAATGGATATTAATAAGACAGGATTTTACGGAGATGGAAAAATATTCGTCATACCTGTCGGATTTGTAGAAAGGATAAGAACTTCAGAAGAGGGATTATACGCTCTGGCATAAATTTTAAAATTTTTTAAAAGTTCCTTAATTCTGTATATAATTTTAATTATAATTATTTACAATTAGTCGGTAATCAAAAATAATGTTTTGCCGATTTGCAATTTACAAAATTGATTTAATCAATTAAAGTATTTAATAATTATTTTTTTAATTCTACTGCAGTATTAAGGAACTCTTAGTTATTTCTTTTTTGTTGACGGTTTTTTAGTTTCTTTTTTTATCGGTTTATTTGCCATAATTAAACTCACCTCCTCCATTTTTTAAACGCCGTACGATATACTTTTCACTATCAGCATTATGTCATATTATATATAAAATTAAAATAATAAATGACAGAGCTAAATTATTTAGTTTAATATTTATTTTTTTGTAGAATCTGAGGCGCAAGACCCGCCCATTCCGCAGGAACATGACGGAGCCGCCGCTGTTGAAACTGCCGCATCGCTCTTCTCCGTATTATGATCGTGATGATGAGCAGCTGCAGGCGACGACGATTGGCTGCCGCTTCCATAGTCGGTTTTATACCATCCTGACCCTTTTAGAACAAAACTGGAATTTGAAATTAATTTTTCAAGTTTTCCTCCGCATTTAGAGCATGTTTCCAACGGTTTTTCATTTATTTTTTGGATTACTTCCGTGGTATCCCCGCATTTAGTGCATTTATATTCTCTTATAGGCATATTAGAACCTCCGTTAATATATTTTTATATAACATATATATGTAATTATATACAGTTATTATATCATAAATTAAATTAAAAATAAAATATTTCAGGCATCATCATAATGTATTTAAAAAAATCTAAAAATATCTTATAATACTTATTTCGTTTATATTATAATAGGTTTATCTTATAATTAAAATAAATAATTATAGTGCGGTTCAAGTATGAATGAAAGATATTAAAAAAATATACGAAAGATATCAAGATAAAAATTGGGGTATGTTAATATGACAACAGACGGCGTTAAGGTTAAAAACGATAAACAATCCGATAGCATTAAGGACACCGGCGGCAAATGGCTTAGCAGCAATGTTCTTTTTATATCATTATCCGCTTTTTTTGCCGATTTGGGCTATCAGGCCGTTCTGGTTATGTTTCCTATTTTTTTAGTTCTGGACTTGCATAGTTCCATTATTTATTTTGGTATAGCCTCAGCAATAAGCTACGGAATAGGCGCTTTTTTTGGCTACTTCGGGGGGCGCGCAGGAGACAGGTTTGGACATAAAAAAATTGCGATTATAGGAAATCTTTTAATACCGCTGCTTTCATTCACGGGTTTCAGCATATATCCGGCAGAGGCTGTCGCATTTTTTTCAACAGGATGGTGGTCGAGAAATTTTAGGTCGCCTTCAAGAAGGGTTCTGCTTTCAAGGTCTGTTTTTAAAGAATTTTATGGGAAAGCTTTCGGTTTTTTGCATGCCCTTGATGAAGGCGGCGGTTTTTTTGCCGGTATTTACGCGTTGATTCTTTTTGCCTATCATGTGCAGACAAAATTTATTTTGCTCGTAACCGTTGTGCCTCTATTAATTTCTACATTTTTTCTCACGCTTATATCCAAAAAAAAATTGATTAACAATCCGGTCGATAATCCGGAAAAAATCAGTAGTAAAGATAATATAATTAAAAATAACACGGTGTATAATAATAATGCTGCCGGCAATAATAATTCTGCTAATAATGCAGCTGATAATATCGTTAATGTTAAGCTTGATACCATAAGTTTGACGAAATCCAAAGATGCCGATTTAAATGAAAATTTATTTAAAAGAATATTAATCGCTACTTCTCTATACGGTTTCAGTTCTTTCAGTTTTGGATTTCCTATTTTAACAATTGCCCAGTCTTCAAAAAACGATGAATTAGGCATCTTGTCGTATATTTTATTTTTTGCTTTTACTTCTCTTACAGGTTTAATAGCCGGAAAAACAATACTTAAAACCGTAAAAAAATTGGGATTCGGTTATTTTCTCACGTTTATTGGTTCGTCGGGAATGGCTGCAGTATTTTTCTTCTCTCTGAATCCGTTATTGTATTATGTTGCGGTAGCTTTTCTGGGTATTTCTTTAGGGATTATAGAAACGTTAGAGCCTACGGCCGTGAGTATAATCTCCAAAAACGACAAGAGAGGGAAAGGCATGGGCGCTTTAACGGCGGCGAGAAGCATTGGAATATTCGGCGGCAATATTATTATGGGGCTTTTGTACTCCGTCGGAGCCGACTATTCTTATTTATATGCCGGTCTTTTAAGTCTTGCAGCGGCTATGATAGTGTACACGTCAAAATCTGAAATTTAAAAAATAAAAGCTTTAGCATAAAAGGTACGAAATAAAAGCTCCATTATTATATTAGGCAAAAACCTAAGATGTAGACTATTTGAAAAATTTATAATTTTATAATAATATTTATAAATATGAACAATTTTGAAGAAATAAAAAACATAGAATACTTTAAAACATTAAGCGAAGTTCAAATCGCTGACGTAGCAGGTGTTTTAAAAGAAGAAAATTATGAAGCGGAAGAAAATTTATTTATTGAAGGCGAAAGATCCAAGGGCATCTACTTTGTTAAAAGCGGTACGATAAAAATTTATAAATCTTCAAAAGACGGAAAAGAGCAAATTTTAAAATTATGTTATACGGGAGAGTCATTTAACGACGTAACGGTGTTCAGCGCAAATATAAATCCGGCTTCTGCCGATGCTGTTAACAAATCTTCCGTTTTCCTGCTTTCGAAAGAAAACTTGGAAAATTTAATATTTAAATATCCAGAAATATCGTTAAATATAATAAGAAGCTTGACAGATAAACTCAGGTTTCTGACAAGCAGGATTGAAGACCTTTCCTTAAAGCATACACAGGAAAGAATAGGCAAGATACTGCTGCTTTTTGAAGGACAGAAACTAAGTCAAAAAATGATAGCGGATATTGCCGGCACTGCAAGAGAGGTAGTGTCACGCGCCTTAAGAGAATTTTCCAATCAGGATATCATCAGATTAAACAAAAGAGAAATAGAAATAATCGATAAAAGCAAATTAAAAAAATTAGTAGACAGATGAAATCAATAGGAGTAATAATAGCAGCTAGATTAGACGGAAAGAAAATTAACAAATTAACAAATAGTCAAAGACAAATAATCAAATAAATCGTGAGAATAATAAGCGGTACTCTCAAAGGCAGAAAAATTCCAAATGTGTTTAACGTCAAAGATGTAAACCCTTCATCTGATATGATAAAAGGCGCCATGTTCAGCATTTTAGGCGATGAAATAAATAATAAAATTTTTTGCGATTTATATGCAGGCACAGGCAATATTGGATTTGAAGCATTGTCAAGGGGAGCCGATACATGTATTTTTGTGGAAAGTTTTAAAAAAATGGCATTATTTATAGGTAAGATAGCTAACGAATTTAAAATCAAGGATAAAGTTAAAACAATTTGCGGCGATGCTATAAACTTAATTAATAAAAATCTTTTGGAAACATATATGCCAGATATTATTTTTCTCGATCCGCCCTACGAATTAGGAATTAGCGGAAAAACTTTAGAAGCTATCGCAAGTGCCGTTTTTTGCCGCTCATGCGATTATCGTCCGCTGTTGATTGTCCAGCACGATAAAAAAGAAATCCTGCAAAATAGATATGAGGATTATGTTTTAACGAAAGAAAAAATATACGGCAGGTCCGCACTGTCTTTTTATGAAAAAATTTAGAATACTAAAAGACGGATAAAGACGATTTATAAATTATAAATTACAATATAATTAAATTACCGCAAGGTGTCTCGGTAATCCGCTATTTTCTTTACAATCCATTTTATAGTTCACTATTAGATGCACCCGTCGAACAGCCTAATGTTAATGTTTTATTGCTTTTTTTTGCTGTTTATGATAAAAATATAGCTTGCAGTATATACAAAATCTATGGGCAGATTAATTAGCAGAGATGCCTTTTTTATATTTTATATCGTGATTTATAATAATAATTCTCAAGCAGGTCCGATGACTATGGCTGAAAAAAATATAGCTGTTTATCCGGGTTCGTTTGACCCTGTTACTTTCGGTCATATAGACATTTTAAAAAGAAGTCTTAACATATTCGATAAGGTTATAATCGCTGTTGCATGCAATAGGAAAAAAGGATATCTTTTTGGTCAAAAAGAAAGGGTTAAGCTTATTAAAGACACGATAAAAGGCATAGACGAAATCGAAGATGACAGGGTTGAAATTGTTGCACTCAGCGGTTTATTGGTAAAATTTGTAGAAAGTATAAATGCGCGTGTTATAATAAGAGGGCTCAGGGCAGTATCAGATTTCGAATACGAACTGCAGCTTGCGACTACAAATAGAACATTAAACCCGGATATAGAAACTATTTTTATGATGACGGCGGAAAAGTACTCATTTTTAAGCTCGACTATCGTGAGGGAAATATCCCGCCTCGGAGGCGATGTTTCTACCATGGTGCCGCTTTTAATATCCGAAGAACTTCAAAAATTATATTCTAAAGGAGATAGAGATGAAACTCTCATGTAGGGCATCGCTGATTAAACCTTCTGCAACGCTTGCAATAACGGCAAAAGCTAAAAAACTTAAATCGGAAGGCAAGGACGTCGTCGGTTTCGGCGCAGGAGAACCGGATTTTGATACGCCTTCTTATATAAAAGACGCTGTAAAAGATGCATTAGACAAAGGTTTAACAAAATATACGCCTGTATCCGGCATAGATGAACTTAAAAGTGCCGTTAGTGATAAATTTTTGACGGACTACGGCGTTCATTATGAAAATAACGAGATTTTAGTTTCATGCGGAGGCAAACATAGTCTATATAATTTATTTATGGTTTTGCTTGATGAAGGCGATGAAGTCATTATACCCTCGCCTTACTGGGTTTCTTATACCGAAATAGTAAAACTTGCAGGAGGCGTGCCGGTTCTTGTAGATACTTCATCAAATGATTTTAAGTTTAATCTTGATATGCTCAAAGAAAGCTATAGTCCCAGAACTAAAGCCGTAATTATAAACAGTCCTTCAAATCCCACAGGTGTGATGATGAATGATAAAGACCTGATAGACATTGCCATGTTTGCGGTTGAAAAAGATTTGCTTATTGTTACCGACGATATATACGAAAAAATAATATTTGACGATAAGAAATTTTTTAATGTATTAATGGTTGATAAATCATTAAAAGAAAATACCGTTGCAGTCAATGCCGTTTCTAAAACATATTCTATGACCGGTTTTAGGATAGGATATGCCGCAGGAAAAAAGGAAATAATTTCGGCCATGAATAATCTGCAATCGCAAAGTACATCAAATCCTACATCGTTTGCTCAATACGGAGCACTTGCTGCTTTAAGGGGAAATCTTGATTTTACGGTAAAAATGAAAGAGGAATTTGAAAAAAGACGCAATTATATGCTGGAATTTTTTGCAACCGAAATTAAAAGCATAAATCCTGTAAAACCGGACGGAGCTTTTTATATTTTTGCCGATGTATCTGCAGTACTAAAAAGCAGCAGCGGCGCTATAGATTCATCTGCTAAGTTTTGCTCCTATCTGTTGGATTCGTATTTAGTCGCAGCCGTTCCCGGCATAGAATTCGGAAACGATAATTTTATACGGCTTTCATTTGCTACAAGTTTTGATGTAATAAAAGAAGGGCTTCGCAGAATAAAAGAAGCGTCAAAGCCAGAAAACTTGAATAAAATAAATTTAAATAAATTGAAATAAATTTAAATTAAATTATATCAACTAAATATGAAGTTAAACGAAAATTAATTTAATTTAAAAACATTATACTTGACCTTAGAGGAGATTTGCATGTCAGATTTAGAACGAAGAATATTAAAATTTCTTAAAAACAGTAAAGAAAATACCTCAAGTAAAAAGAACGGCGCTTCCGGCAGCGGAACTTTAAACTTTATAAAGAATATTCTAAAATTACCATTATTTATAATTTCATATATTGTTATCGTTTTTACAAAAATTAAAAGGTTCATGTACGCCAATAATATTCTTTTTAAGTCAAAAGACCCGGGTATTTTTACTGTAAGCATAGGCAATATCAATATGGGCGGGTCAGGCAAAACGCCGCTTGTTTATTCGCTTGCTTCTTATTTATACAATAAAGGTTTTAAACCTTGCATAGTTAGCCGCGGATATGGGGCTAACTTAAAAAAAAAATCTATATTGCCGGATGGGAATACGACAATAAACATCTACTCTCCGACGAAACCCTCCTTTTTATAGAAAAATTTAAATCTTTAAATCAAGAAATACCTGTAGTGGTGTCAAAAAACAGATTTAAGGCTTCTGCGCTATGTCTTCAAGAGACTGCTTATGTAAATTTACGCGATCTCTACGAAGCAGAGCCATTTGATTTTGATAGCATAGGCAACGGCGGCGCTTCGGTAAACTCCGAAAATGAAAATGCAACCGCAACCGATGCTGATCCTGTCAGAGATTCTGTTCATGCCGCAGCAGGCGGTATCAATATTGATAACAGCCATTATGATGATGGCGGATTTTCGTCTCACTGCGCATACGGCGATGTTCACGATAAGTATGAAAAATATAAAAGGATAAGTATTATAGATGACGGATTTACTGCATTGAATGTTAAGAAAGATTTAAATATTATTCTTATAGACGGAACTGAAAATTTATTCGGACAGTTTGTTATTCCGGCAGGGGTTTTAAGAGAGCCGGTATCTTCCGTAAGATATGCAAATTGTATTATAATTTCTAAAACGGCAGAGCACGATTTGCCATTAGAAGCAGAGATAAGAAAATATAACAAATCATGTCCGATATTCTATTCTTATTACGTACCGTCAAATATCAAAGGCGGATTAGGCGGAAGAGAGACAATCCCGTGCGGACAGGCACTTAACGGCAATGAAAGAGCAGCAAAAAAAGCAGCAGTTATTTGCGGTATAGGCAATTCCGAATATTTTTATAAAAATATAAAAAGCTGCGGATTTGATATATCAGATACGCTTGAGTATGGCGATCATCATAATTATAAATATGAAGATATATTAAAGTTAAAATCAATAACAGATAGTCATGAAGATATAACAATTATTACTACGTTAAAAGATTATGTGAAGCTGAAAAATTTCAGGCTGAAGTTTCCAGATATTATAGATAAATTATATTATTTAGATTTTGAAGTAAAAATAGATGGCGAATTTTATGATTTTATTATAGAAAAATATTTTGATTATATAGGAAATATAAAATCGGAATTAGTTGATAAAGTTAAAAATTCGTTAACAATAAATCAATAAAACCAAAAACACTCAAACCATTAAACAATAAATAAATTATAGATGAAAAAAAATCTAATTATAGGGAAAGCGGAATATTTTTTGGTAAAAAGCCTTTATATAGTTATAAATATTTTGCCTATAAATTGCGCATTAGCTTTTGGCAGATTTTTGGGCATAACATTTTACAGATTAGATAAAAAACATGCAAAAAGCGTTATGAATAATTTAAAGATAGCTTTTGGGGCAAGTGAAAAAAATGGCGGTGAACATAAAAACGATGAAGAATTAAAGAAAATAGCCGTAAATTTTTATAAAAATCTCGGTATGGTTTTTATCGAGATTTTCAGGTTAAATAAATATAATAAAGAAAACATAGATAATTTTGTAGAAACCGATTTTGGCAATATTAAAGATATATACGGTAAAGAGCCGATTCTTTTATTGACTGCGCATTTCGGAAATTGGGAGCTATTGGCAAAAACATTCAGTCTTAAGGGGTATGAGGGAAATGTTCTTGCAAGACCTTTAGATAATGAATATATAGAGCAGATACTCTACAGATTAAGAACTGCTTCAGGCAATAAGGTAATTTATAACAGAGAAAATGCTGTTAAAGAAATATTGACGGCAATTAACAACAAGGAGATTGTCGGATTTTTGCCTGATGAAAATGCGTCTAAAAGAATAGGCGTTTTTGTAGATTTTTTCGGAAAATCCGCATGTACAATGCCGGGCATCGCAAATATTGCCGCTAAAACAAGAGCGACTATTGTGCCGGCATTCATTATCAGACAAACCGAATATAGCACCGCCGCGCATTTAAACAACAATGTACTTGCCGATAGCGGCAAAAATGCAGACGTGAAAAATAAGATTAATTATTGCAGGCATAAATTAATTATAGGAAAACCGCTGAAAATTAACTATACCGGCAACAGAAAAGAAGATGTAATAAATATTTTAAATATTTTTCACAGAACGATAGAAGATATCGTTAAGGAATATCCAGAACAATGGTTCTGGATCCACAACAGATGGAAAACAAGACCTGATAAGTAGAAAAAATATAATCATATTATTTACTATTTGACAATTTATGATAAAATGATATGATGGCGAAAATTATAATAAGAAAATATAAAAAATAAGTATAAAAAACTGCATAACGTATTATGCAGCTTTAAAAAAAAGGGGCGATAATGCTGCTAAAAAAACTTATTAAAATTATTAAGAAAAATTTTAATTTTAGCGGAAAAAATTGTATTAAATTCTCGTTTGTTGTTTTATTATCTCTATTCATTACGGTTGCAGCTCCAATTGGCGTCGCAGAAGCGAGCGGGACAATAACCGGCATTACACCGTCAAATAATTATAATCAAAGCTCAGGCAGCGCAGGAAATGTTACCGGTGTGCAGCCGCCTATTAACGACGGCAATCCGGGTGGTATGTTTAATTCTAAATCTTATTTCTCCGCCGGTCGCGCAGATTCAAGCAGTCCTTTCAAATGGTGGGGCGTTAATTTGGATTTATCGCCGTTTGTGAGTCAAAATTACTCAAATCCCATAAGCCAGCTTGACAATATTTCCGATACGATAACCGGAATTAACAATGAATCTGTTATTGTTCCATTAAATTACAGTTTAAATAATTCAAATTTTAACGGTAACGGATTGGCATTGAGATATCATTCGTTTAATCATATTATTTCAGTGGGCGATTTTTTGCCTCCTCCTATTTCATGGATTTTATTTTTTATTCCAAGCATTAAAGATAAATATTATTATTCAAGTTCAAATTTTAATTTAAGTTATGTTGACAGTTCTAATTTGACTATGAACACAACAGATGCAACTATAACAGGTAAAATGCAGGAGGTATTTTTAAGATATTACTGGAATCCGTTAGGCGTGGACTATCCGGTTAGTTTAGATAATCATAAGATAACTTTGGTTCCATATGCAGATCTGGGAATCGGCGGCTTTACAGATTTTTTCTATGCGCATGATTTTACTTCAACTAACCCGAATGACCTTCTGTACGCCGCTTTAACAAATCCGCAGGCAGCTAATGATGAATATGCTCAAGGGTTGTATGGATTAGGAATGCGATATGGCGCGGGAGTTCAGGTATTTGCTAAACATCTTTCCGGTCAAGTGTCTTTCCATGTATTACCTTATAATTTTAAAAGAGGTTTTGCAGCGCCGGGTTTTATAGCCGCAAATCAGGGCGCGTCGCTGCCTTCTCCAAGTATGACCGAAGATATTTTTGATGCCGGCGTTCACTATAATTTCATATCTAACTGGTATGTCGGTTTAAATTATGAATACGATTCTTTTCATGTAGGCTCAATAGGGCAAACGCCTATAAGTTTGTCTAATGTGAATGTGACGCAGCAGAATAGCGGTACTTTAGCTAATTCAAATTTGACCGCCGATAATTTTTATAACGGCGGAACAATGAAAAATAACTATTTGTATTTAACTATAGGATACAATTTTTAACAATATAATAATATTATATTTGTTATAGATGTTATTTATATGTATTATTTATATTTATTTAACCGCAGGATATATTTTGAGGATATATTTGAGAAAAAATGATACCGCCGAATCAAAAAAAAGTAGATGAACTTATTCAGCTTGACTTAGGCTATATTCCAGATGTCAGCGTTGACGATTACAGACTTACTATAAACGGACTGGTAGATAATCCGTTAGTGTTAACCTATCAAGATATCGTGAATATGGCAAAAGATAAAGTTATAGACGACTTTCATTGTGTTACTGGATGGACTAAGGAATCTGCAGAATGGGAAGGTGTGTTGACAAAAAATATTATTGCTCAAGTAAAACCCGATAAAAATGCAAAGTATGTTCTTGTAGGCTCTTACGACGGTTATACTACAAACGTAGGGATTGATTTTTTTATTAAAGATAATTCAATACTTGCGATTAAATACGGCGGAGAAACGTTGAGCCGAGAACATGGTTATCCGCTGCGCCTGGTCATTTCCGATAAGTATGCATATAAAAGTGCTAAATGGGTGAAAGTTATTACGTTTTTAGATAAGGAAGAGCTTGGGTACTGGGAAAAAAGAGGATATTCTAACGGCGCAGACCCTTTCAAAGAAGAAAGATATGCTTAGTAATTTAAATAAAATAAAAACAATATGCTAAATACAAAAAGAATTTATAAAGAACCGTCGGATGAAGACGGAATAAGAATATTAGTTGACAGGCTATGGCCGAGAGGAATGAGCAAAGAAAAAGCCAGAATAGATTTTTGGTTTAAAGATATTGCCCCTTCTAACGAAATAAGAAAATTGTATCATGCAGCAGCAATTGATTTTAATGAATTTAAAAGAAGGTATTTGCAGGAACTTTCGGAATACAGCCATAATAACGATATGACAAAAGGCACCGAATCAGAAAATTCATTGGAGCACATATTGACATTTGTCAAAAACGGCGGCAAAAATATAACATTGCTGTACGGTCTAAAAGATGAAATAAACAATAACGCCTCAGTATTAAAAGAATTTATCAAAAAGATAAGCAAGAATATGCACGCCTCTTATTAGACTGGAGACTGGAGCAGTTCACTAAAAACCATATGCCATTGTCTATCGTCCGCCGTTATAATGAAATTTGAAACCATCGGGGTTAAGCAATAAAAAGATTCCTATTGATATTCGTGAAAAATATTGTAATATTATTAATATTCCAAGAACGAGGATGCGGCTGAAATAAAATAATTTGCACATAGCATTAGACCTGTTATAAATACTTGAAAATGGAGAGCTTAAAAATTAAAAAAACAAAGAGGTAAAGAGGGCAGGATTTTGGAAAATAAAAAAAATAAATGCGTATTTTTAGATAGAGACGGGGTTTTAAATAAAGACATAGGCTATCTTAAATCTACTGATCAATTAATTATTCTTCCCGGGGTAATAGAAGCCTTAAAAAAACTTAAAGAAGCTGAATTTTTACTAATTATAGTAACCAATCAATCAGGAATTGCAAAAGGTTTTTTTTATGAAGACGATCTGAAAAAAGTGCATAATGCGCTTTTAGCAATTTTTAAGAAAAACAATGTTTATATTGATGATATATTTTATTGTCCCCATCATAAAGACGGAACGGTAAAGCCGTACAATATACCCTGCAATTGCCGCAAACCTGATACAAAAATGATAAAAGACAGCGTAATAAAATATAATATAGATTTGAGAAAATCTTACTTGGTGGGAGATAAAGATACCGATATTCAGCTTGCGATTAACGCAGGTCTTAAATCTTTTTATGTAAAAAACGATATGTATGAATATGACAAAAATGTGGTTTCGGATTATACTGTCGACAATTTGGCGGAGGCTGCAGAGATAATTATTGAGATTTCAAATAATATATAGCGGATATTAAATTAAAGATACAATTAGTCTCTAAGATATAAATAAAAATTAAATCGGAGTTTGCCCCTATAACATTATGTCTACGTCAATTTTATACAGCTATCTTTGGTTGTCAACGACCATGCCTGTTTTAATCATAATTTTACTTGTCATTAACATTTATTTTATTTTTTTTAAAAGCAAAAAAAACGAAAAAGACATTGAAGAAAATATTAAGCTATTAGACAGATCGTTGTCGGCGCTTTCCGAAGTAAATATAAATTTACTAAGATTAAAAGATGCGGTTGAAAAATCCGATTCAAATATAAGAAATGAAATAAAAACAGAGT
Source organism: bacterium (assembly GCA_021794475.1). GTDB lineage: Bacteria > SZUA-79 > SZUA-79 > Acidulodesulfobacterales > Acidulodesulfobacteraceae > Acididesulfobacter. The sequence goes on from JAJYQS010000055.1 coordinate 20,905, forward strand.
TTAAAAACAGCCGCGATGAAACTTTATCTTTATTAGCAAAAATAAGAGAGGAACTTGCTAATTCTTTTAAAAGTTCAAGAGAAGAACTTTCCAGCTCATTTAAAAATTCAAACGATGCAGTTTTGAATTTTTTAAATACGACAGGCGAAAAACTTGAGCAGATAAGAAAAACAGTTGAAATCAGCGTAAAAAATCTTCAGGATGAAAATACAAAAAAATTAGATGAAATGCGTGCGACGGTTGATGAAAAACTTCATGCCACTTTAGAAAAAAGATTGGCTGAGTCATTCAGTCAAGTATCTGAAAGATTAGAATCCGTGCATAAAGGTTTAGGAGAAATGCAAACGCTTGCCGCAGGAGTAGGCGATTTAAAAAAAGTTCTGTCAAATGTAAAAACAAGAGGAATATTAGGAGAAGTTCAGCTTGAAAATTTATTAAATGATATTTTATCGACGGGACATTTTGAAAAACAGTTCGATATTACAAAAAACGGTCTAAAGCAGAGGGTCGATTTTGCGATAAAAATTCCGCAGGATAATAATTTTAATTCCTATAATTATTTACCGGTTGATTCAAAATTTCCTGTAGAAGCGTATCTATTTCTTCTGAATGCCTACGAAACAGGTGATAAAAGCGAGATAGAAAAAGCATCTAACGGTTTAAAAAGCGTAATCAAAAAGCATGCGGGAGATATCAAGAATAAATATATTTCTCCGCCGCAAACTACGGATTACGCAATAATGTTTTTGCCTACAGAAGGTCTTTATGCTGAAATCTCAAGACAGCAAGGTCTCATAGAAAATCTTTATAGAGATTACAAGATAATTATTGCCGGACCTAATACGTTAGTCTCTATTTTAAGCAGTTTTTTAATGGTTTTCAGGGCTATTAATATTGAGAAACATGCAGGTGAGGTTCAAAATGTGCTTTCGGCAGTTAAAACAGAATTCAATAAATTTGGCGATATATTAAAAAATGCTCAGGATAAAATTAATAAGGCAAGCGACGATATAGATAAATTAATCGGAACAAGAACGAGGAAGATGCAGTCTGTTTTAAAGAATATTCAAGAACTTCCTGAAAAAGAAGTTGCAAATATATTAGATGTTCAGGCAAACACCAAGGCAGATACAGATATAGAGGCAGAAGAGCAGGTTAATCAAGAGAAAAGTATTTAAATATTGGGAACAGTTGTTGTTGTTGTGTTATTTTTCCTTGACTTTGCAAAATTTATATGGCAAAATTTCTTAATTATTGATACAATAATGCAAATAGAAATAGATAGTTTTTTAATAAAATAAATCAAATATAAAAATAAAATAGGGAGTCAACAAAATTTATGCCTAATCATAAATCTGCAATTAAAAGAGTAAAACAGACAAAAAAAAGAAATCTCCGTAATACCAGCAATGTTTCTGCAATGAAAACATTTATGAAGAGATTTATAAGCGCTGCCGAAAACAAAGATATGGACAATGTTGAGAAATTTTTTAAAATTAACGTGTCTTTTATAATGAAATTAGCTTCTAAACATGTTATTCATAAAAACAACGCAGCTAGAAAGGTTTCTAAGATAACTAAACTTTATAATTCTGTAAAGGCATAGGCATATAAAGACTTATAAACAAAACATATAAGGCAAAGTTAAAACAAAGAAGATAAGGCATAAATAACAATAATTATAAGAAGAAGCATATAAAGATAAAGCAAAACATACACAGCAGCAAAAAATAAAATTGTTGTCTTGATTGTTTAGTTTTTTGTTTAACTATATTGCTTAACTGCAAGATTTGTTTTAAATATCAGCTCCTCAAATATCAGATTGTCTGGAAAACCGGATGTTTTCAGCTTAATATCGGTTTCTTCTATTATTTCTATGATAGCTGATAGATTTTTTAGATTGTAAGAATTAATTCTTGAGAGGAACTTATTTTTTAGAAATGGCGGAATATTATTTGCTACCAGTATAGTATTCAAATCAATGCCGGATTTGTCCATTAGTTTTCCTTTATGAATTTTCTTTATTTCTGTGTATAGTATGGAAATTATTTTGACTGGTTCTTCGCCCTCCTCATATATCAGGCTAAAAATATTGTAGGCTTTTTTAAAATCTTTGTCTATTATAGCGTCTATAAAATCAAAAACAGTAAAAGCGCGGGATACGGAAATTAAGGATTTTATGTCTTTAACGGTTATATATTGTTTTATGTTTTTTGCATTATCATGCGCAATATTATTAATCTCGGTAAGATAGCTGTCTGCCGCAGCATCAGCATCGTTACCGCCGATATTTGGAATAGCCGTATTGTCAGTATTGCCGCAGCTGCCGGACGTGCCGCTTTCTTTGCCGGTTAGTTTTTTGAAATTATTTGATATCTTATCCAGTTCGTTATTTATGTTGGAAAGATTATTGCCGATGATTCTTAAAAAGTAATAAATAGTTTCATCATTCATAACTATATTTTTTTCTTGGCACATTTCAGATATATATTTTGGTAATTCAGAATCATAAAGCGGTTTTATTTTAATGAACTTAAAATATTTTTTAGACTTTAATGTTTTGAAAAAATTGTTGTTTTCGTTTATTTTCGCTGCATTTTTATAAAAAATCATTACAGAAGTCGGTGATGGATTATTAATATATCTTATTAAATCTTTATCGTTCAAAATAGCTTCTTCAAAATCATATATAAGTATTATTCTTTTGTCGGCAATAACCGGATAGCTGTCGGCGATATTTAAGATTTGGGATGCGGATTGATTTGATAATTTATCAAAATTAAAGTCAAACTGTTCTTTATTTAAATACGTAAGCTTTATCTTTTCTATTTCTTTATTTATCCTGAATTCATCTTCTCCGTAAAAAAAATATATAAGTGTTTCTTCCATGGTAAATTAACTGATTTATAAATTCAATTTAAAATAAAGGCAGAGATAAAAGTTAAGATATAAAAAGCGTTGCTTCTCTTATTATTAATACTATTTGTGAATTATTGCTTTTGTTTCTATTAAAAGAATAATTTTTTTTGCTATTCTTTTTGAAACAATATCTAACGCTGTTTTTTCCTGTTTATGCCCTACTAACGGATTTTCATAGTTAAAATAGTTTGCGCTGGATGTCAGCGTAACATTATGAAATAAAATTTTGCCGCTCGTTTTATACAAATTTATTGATACTGTTGCCGAAATTGAATACTGGACGGCTGCTGCAACGCCTGTGTATGATATAACAGAATTATTAATAGAAATTATTCTGCCGGTTAGATAATATTGTGCGTTGTTTTTATTTGAACTGAACATTCCGGCAGAAGAGTTCAGATAATAAGCTATATTGTCTGAAAAGTAAACGCCGATACCGCTTTTATATGTCAGATTTTTAAAAGGTTTAATATAAATGTTTTTTATACTTAAATAATTCCCGTAAACAGGCGAATAAATATCGGTATTATTATTTGAACTTATTGACGTACCATCGGTTCCGAGAGCGCCTGCCGTTCCGTTTGTCTGTTTAAGCAGCGAATATCCGCAGGCAGACAGGAGCAGCGGAGGGATGAGAATAAATATTAAAATAATAAGTCTTTTTAAAAACATAGTTAATTTTTTAAATAATAATTTTTTAATTAACGGTTTAGCTTTATCTGCTTCATATTTATATCAGTGAATATTTTAAATGATTTGGTTAAATAATAATATTAATCAGTTTATTTTTTATATATATAGATTTTTTAACCAAAGAAATATCGGAGATGTTTTTCTTAATTTTTTCGTCTTCCAATGATAAATTAAGAATATCTTGCTGCTCTGAATCTATATTCGCCGTTATTTGAGACCTCAGTTTGCCGTTTATCTGCACTGCAATATTACATGTATCAATTTTATAACCTGTTTCCATAATTTTAGGCCATCCTGCATATTCGATATCTGTATTGCCGCCTAAAATTTCAAAACACTCTGAACAAACATGCGGAATGAATGGATACAATATTATTAAAATAGAATTCAAAATATGTTTCAATAAATATGCATCGCTTTTATTTAAATCATTTTGGTTTTTATTTTTATTATATTCATAAATTTTATTGACTAATTCCATGCAGGAGCTTATGACTGTATTAAAATGAAATCTCCCCTCCATTTCAGTTTCAGATTTTTTTATTATACCATTCAATTCATTATTAATCTTTTTTAATTCAGTATCTGCTTCTTTAAAAAAATTCCCGTCTAATATCGCCGAGGGCAGCAGCTCTTTAAGCTCTTTCATCCCTTTATTTTCTTCAATTTCTTGAAATTTTTCAAGCTCATTAAATTCTTTCGGTTCTTTTATTGCCGTATTAGTTAAATAATGTTCATATAATATTATAATTTTATATATTTTAATAATGAATCTGTAAGAGCCCTCAACCCCTTTATTATTCCATTCGAGGTCTTTTTCCGGAGGAGCTGCAAAAAGTGAAAAAAGTCTGACGGTGTCTGAGCCGTATTTATTTATGAGGTCGTCAGGGTCAACTACGTTACCTTTTGATTTTGACATTTTAGAACCGTCTTTTACGACCATACCCTGTGTTAATAAATTTTTAAAGGGTTCATTTACATTCAGATATCCTAAATCTCTTAAAACTTTAATAAAAAATCTTGCATATAAAAGGTGCATTACAGCATGTTCAACCCCTCCTATATACTGGTCAACCGGAAGCCAGTAATTTGCAGCCTTTTTGTCAAAAGGAGATTGACTAACAGCGGAATCGCAATCACAATTATTAATAGAATGTAAATTCGAATTGCTATCCAAATTAAACGGCAAACCCGATTTTGTAGTATATTTTGCATAATACCATGAAGATTCTACAAAAGTGTCCATAGTATCGGTTTCTCTTTTAGCTTGTCCTCCGCATACTGGACAGCACGCATCAATAAATGATTCCAATTTTGCGAGCGGAGATTCGCCTTTGCCTGTAAATGTTACATTTTCAGGCAATTCTAACGGTAAATCCTCTTCATTCAGCGGTACGGCGCCGCACTTTTCGCAATATACAATCGGAATAGGGCATCCCCAGTATCTCTGTCTAGAAATTCCCCAGTCTTTCAGTCTATAATTTATTACACGTTTGCCGATGCCTGTTTTTTCTGCTTCTAAGGATATAGCCTTTTTAGCTTCTTCGGATGTTAAACCGGTAAATATAGATGAGTTAATTAAAATACCGTCTTCAAGGAACGGGCTCGTGAGTTCCTGAATTTCGTCTTCTTTAATGCCGTCGTTAATTTCGTTCTTTTTGATATTTAAAGAAGCTTTTTCATTGTTTTTATTTTCAATAACCTGTTTTATTTCAATATTATATTTTTTTGCAAACTCAAAATCTCTTTCATCATGAGCAGGAACAGACATTATCGCACCTGTTCCGTAATCCATTAGAACGAAATTTGCGATATAAATAGGAAGTTTTTGCCCGTTAAACGGATTAATAGCATAAGAGCCGGTAAAAACACCTTCTTTTTCGCTAAGTTCTTTTGAAATCAAGCTTTTTCGAATTAATTCTTCAGTTTTAATCCTGGCATCCTCAGTTTTTAATAAATCTTTAGCGAGCGGATGCAGCGGCGAAATAGCAAGATACGTTGCGCCAAAAATAGTATCAGGTCTCGTTGTGAATATTTCCAGATGCGTCGGTTCAGCAGATATTTTAAAAAGTAAACTTAGCCCCTCACTCTTCCCTATCCAATTTTTTTGCATGAGCTTTACTTTATCCGGCCAGCCGCTTAGATTATCTAATTCTGAAAGAAGTTCTTCGGCATAGTCTGTGATTTTAAAAAACCACTGTTCCATGTTTTTGATAGTGATTTCACTTCCGCACCGCCAGCATTTTCCGCTTTCAACCTGTTCGTTGGCAAGGGTAGTATGACATGATTCACACCAATTAACGCGTGAAAGTTTTTTATATGCAAGACCTTTTTTATACATTTGAATAAAAAAGAGCTGTTCCCATTTATAATACGAACTGTCGGATGTTATAATTTTTCTGTCCCAATCGTAAGAAAGTCCAAGTTTTTTAAGCTGCACTTCCATTGTTTCAATGTTTTTAAGTGTCCACTCCTTCGGATTGGTGTTATTTTTTATCGCCGCATTTTCGGCAGGCAGTCCAAAACTGTCGAAACCTATCGGGTGCAGGACATAATAGCCTTTTAATCTTTTATATCTGGCTATAGCATCACCTATGGAATAATTCCTGACGTGTCCCATATGAATCCTTCCGGAAGGATAAGGAAACATCTCAAGACAATAAAATTTTTGCTTATTTTTACCATTGACATTGACATTGTCAAGCGGCATATCTTCGACGGAATATGTTTTTTCGTTATACCACTTATTCTGCCATTTTTTCTCTATTGAATAAAAATCATAATTTTTTTCCTGTTCCATAGGTAGTATCTGCTATTTTTTTGTAGGTTTAATTGATTTAAACAATAATTAAAATTAAAATTAAAATTAAAATTAAAAATAAAAATAAAAATAAAAATAAAAATAATAAAATCAAATAAATTGTGAAATAGTTATTAATAAAAAAAACTCCCTATTATAAAATATAGCAGGGAGTTTCAAAATTTTATAATTAATAATATTATCATAAAAAAGGATATAAATAAATATAGACTTTTTTATGAATAATTTTACGATAACGTCCAGTTTTCAATTTTATCCATATCTTTAAGATTTGTTTTAACGTATACTTTGTTGTCGCTTATTTTTTCTTCTAATTTAGCAATCAAATCTATATATTTTGACTCAAAGTCGGGAACATTTTTTAAAGCAAGAATAGCCAAATCAAATCTGCTCATTTTATTTCTTATCACCATATCAAACGGTGTCGTCGTGGCGCCTTCTTCCATATAGCCTCTAACATGAAAGCGTTCAGGGTCGGGTCTTCCGTGGACGAGGTCGTGAATTATCCTGATATATCCATGGAATGCAAATACAACAGGGGTATGTTCAAGAAAAAGATTGAGAAAAACATCCGGGTCTATTCCGTGAGGATGATATTCCGCCGGACTCAATGTCATTAAATCTACTATATTTATTACCCTTGTTTTAAGTTCAGGAGCATATTCTTTCAACAAAGATGCGGCGGCAATAGTTTCTAAAGTCGGAACGTCGCCGGCGCAGGCAAAAATTATATCGGGATTGCCATCATCTTTATTGCCCGCCCAGTCGAACACAGAAATTCCTTTCTGACAGTGTTTTTTTGCCGATTCCATATCAAGCCACTGAAGCTCAGGCTGTTTGCCTGCAATAATAACATTTACGTAGTTTTTAGAACGCAGGCAATGGTCCATGACTGCCAATAGCGTATTTGCGTCAGGCGGAAAATAAATTCTGGCGACCGATGACCTTTTATTTATTATATTATCGATAAAGCCCGGTCCTTGATGTGAAAATCCGTTATGGTCCTGTCTCCATACATGAGAAGAAAGTATAATATTGAGGGAAGCTATCGGTTTTCTCCATGGAAATTCCTGAGCTATTTCAACCCATTTTGCAAACTGAGTGACCATAGAATCAACAACGGTTGCAAAGGCTTCATAAGTGATAAAAATGCCGTGCCTGCCGGTTAGCAGATATCCTTCAAGCCATCCTTCGCATAAATGTTCCGACAGAACTTCCATTAATCTCCCGTTTGCGGATACATGGTCGTCAATTTTTATGACAGGATTGACCGAGCATCTGTCTGTAACCTCAAAAACTCCGTAAAGCCGGTTGGATGCGGTTTCATCAGGACTTGTTAAACGGAAATTTTTAGGATTTTTTTTATAGATATCTCTTACATATTCACCGAGTCTTCTCGTGGATTCTAAAGTTATTGTTCCTGGAGTTTTTACGTCCACCGCATATTGCGTAAAATCGGGAAGATTTAAATCTTCAAGAAGAAATCCGCCGTTAGCATAGGGGCTTGCTCCGATTCTTTTATTTTTCTTCGGAATAAAATCGGCTAGTTCTTTTATTAATACGCCATTTTCATCAAAAAGTTCATTATGTTTATAACTGCGCATCCATTCCTCAAGCAGTTTTAGATGAGAAGGATTTTGTACGGCATCCGTTATAGGCACCTGATGAGCCCTGAACGTGCCTTCTAAAGGTAAACCGTCAAGTTCTTTGGGACATGTCCAGCCTTTTAAAGTTCTCAATATTATCATAGGCCACGCAGGTTTTGTTTTAAATCCATTTTCTCTGGCGTCTTTTTGTATTGCAATTATATTTTTATAGCAGTTCTCAAGGGTTTCAGACATTTTTTTATGCATTTCAAACGGGTCATCGCCTTCTACAAAAAATACGTTGTAGCCATAACCCGAAAACAAATTTTTTAAGTGTTCGTCATCCGTTCTGCCTAACACGGTAGGACCGGCTATTTTATATCCGTTTAAATGCAAAATAGGAAGGACGGCGCCGTCTCTTTCGGGATTCAAAAAATCAACGGATTTCCAGCTTCCTTCTAAGGGCCCCGTTTCCGCTTCTCCGTCTCCTACTACGCATACCGTGATAAGCTGCGGATTATCGAATGCCGCTCCGAAAGCATGGACTAATGAATATCCTAACTCACCGCCTTCGTGCATTGAACCTGGAATATGGGGACCGACGTGACTCGGAAAACCGTACGGTGTTGAAAATTTTCTGAACAGCTGATTCATTCCATAGACGTTCTGCGCAATTTCGGTGTGATGCTCGGATAAAGTGCCTTCTAAATAGGTATTTGCAAGTATTGCCGGAGCTCCATGCCCTGGACCTATTATCAAAAGGATATCGGCATCGGTATGGTTTATAAGATTATTTAAATGCGTATAAATAAAGTTTAAACCGGGCGTAGTTCCCCAGTGTCCGAGCAGTCTAGGTTTTATATGCTCGGGACTCAGCGGCGCCTTTAACATTGCGTTATCTTTGAGATAGATAGCGCAGCAGGCTAAATAATTTGCAGCTCTCCAGAACGAATTTATAGTTTCTAATTCTTTTTCATTCATTATTGCTTGTTCTGTCATCAGCAGTTAACCTCCTTAATTTATTTAGATTTATTTAACAATATTATTATTAAATAAATAACAGACAGTTAAATATAATTTATTAATTTATAAAGAATAAAACAACAGTCAACCTGCTTTTTTGTATTATTCTAATTAACTAAATTTAACTAAATCCATATTGTTCCAGTTCTTTTTTTGTCGTATCGTAGCTGATATGGCGGAAGGCGTTAATGCCCAGATTAGCGGCTGTTTCAACGTTAAAATATCTGTCATCTATAAAAATACATTCTTCAGGTTTTGAAAATGCAAGATTTAAGGCAAGTTTATATATATTTTCATCAGGTTTTCGCAAATGCACAAAACACGATGTTACAAAAAAGTCGAATAATTTGTCTAAGTTAAATGTTTTAACACGGTAGAGAGAAAGTTCAAGTCCTTCGTTGTTAAGAGCGGCAAGTTTAAATTTATGACGGGATTTTAATGCATGAAACAAGCTTATCATATTCGGAATATCGCGCGACTGACTGAACATAAAATTTTTAAAATCAGTTTTAGAAAACTCCCGTTCAGTATAAAATATTGATTTGTCAAGATAATTATCTAATGTAATTTTTCCTTCTTCATAAAGCGAAAATAAATAACCATGTCTTTCAGAAAAATCATTATAATCTAAATTAAATTTTTCAGCCGCAAATTTTCTTGAATTGGTGTCCCAGCCGTTGGTCAACAAAACACTGCCTATATCTAAAAAAATTGTTTTTATTTCCATTTTGTTTTCATTGTTAATAAGCAGATTTTCTTAAAATTATTTGATACAATATATCGATATATCGATGTTTAACGTATTATATAATAATTATATCACAATTTATTCAAATAACAATTTAAGAGAAGCGGCATCTTCTCTTTTAGTAGGCAGAGTTAGACTGATACGTTCCGAATTTGCCGTAGATACCGCATATGTGAAAAAATAATATGAAAAAAATAGCCTTGTTATATAATCAGGAATTAGAAAAATATAAATATGCCGAGTATCATCCTTTAAAAAGAGAACGCATTATTTATACTATGCAAAAAATTAAAAAATATTCAAAAGGCGTATACGAAAATTTTATTGCAGAACCTGCTTCGCTCGAAGAAATGAGTTTATATCATGGCGAAGACTACATCAGATATCTTTATGAAATAGAAAATGATAAAACAAAATATATACCCAATAAATATGGAATAGGCACCACGGACAATCCTTACTTTAAAGGTATTTTTTCTACATCCGCCATTCATATAGGCGCAGTGAATTTAGCTGCCGATTTAATTGTAAAAGAAAATTATTCCGATGTTTTTTATTTTCCTGGCGGACTTCATCATGCAAAAAAAAATCAGGCATGGGGATTCTGTTTTGTAAACGACCCTGTTTATGCAATATTGAGATTATTAAATTATAAGAAAAAGGTGTTGTATGTAGATATAGATGCGCATTTTTGCGATGGAGTTGCATGCGCTTTCAAAAACAATCCAGTAAACAAAAAAGATTTATTAATAATGTCGTTTCATGAAAGCGGCGACTTTTTGTTTCCGGGTACAGGCTACATTGAAGAAAATGATTCAATTAATTTTCCGCTCTACCCCGGCACCGATGACCATACTTATTTATTAAATTTTAAAAAAGTTTTCGATACAGTATTTGATGAATTTCAACCTGATGTTATAATTGCGCAAATAGGGGCAGATTCATCAAAATTTGATATATTATCGCATTTAGATTTATCTTTGAAAGGTTATTTAAATATCATTAAAATTATTAGTGAAAAAAACGTAAATAAAATATGGCTGGGCGGTGGCGGATATAATAATAAATTTACTTCATGCGCATGGTCATCGGCTTTCAGATTGGTTTTAGGAGATATAAAGGCCGGTGATATTAAACATAATATTAAAGACCTGAAAGCGTTTAATTATGCAGAAAAAAATTATGACTTTCTCGCAAAAAATATTCTTTTAAAGCCTAAATTAAGTGAGCATCTTGACTGATTTGAACATATCATTAGATATATTTAATTATTGATAGGAAAAAAAGTATTGTCCCTACTACCACGCAACTGTCGGCAACGTTAAAACTCGGCCAGTGATACTGGTATATATGGATATCTATAAAATCGACCACAAATCCCTGTACAATCCTGTTGATTAAATTAGAAAAAGCGCCTGATATAATTAATGCGGAAGAAATTATAAAAAGATTTGTACCTATTTTAACTTTGAATAAAATATAAATTAGCGCAATTATAATGGCAAACGTGAAAAATATTATGATATATTTAGATGCGCTTCCCATAATACCGAAAGCTATGCCTGTATTATTGACATGCACTATATTGAAATAGTGCTTTATAACTGTAATTTTTCCGTAAAAAGAAATATTTTTAGCTATTATATACTTTGTGAGCTGGTCAATAATAAAAACCGGAATGAATATAGCAATTAAAACTAATAATTTTTTTTTCATATATGATTATTTATTTTTTTACGAAAAATTTATGTATTTTATATATTTTATTGTATAGCAATTTTTATATCGTAATTTTACAATTGCTGATTAGGCATCAATTTATTTTTTTTAGAACATTCTATAAGGGCCTGTATCCCAGGCAAAACTTTACCCTCAAGCAGTTCAAGAAACGCTCCTCCTCCCGTGGAAACATAAGACATTTTGGCAAATTCGCCTGCTCTGTGCAGAGCGACGTCTGTATCCCCTCCGCCGACTATTGTAAGTGCGTACGCGTTTGCAACATTTGATACCATGGCATATGTACCCCTGCTGAATGCATCAAACTCGAACACGCCCATCGGACCGTTCCATACGATTGTTTTTGCATTTTGAATTGCTTCTGAAAATAAGGTTACGGTAGCAGGTCCAATGTCTAATGCAAGCCAATCTTTCGGAATTTCCTGAACCGTTGTAACTTTGGATTCTGCATCCGGTGTAAACTTATCGGCTACTACAACATCGACAGGCAGATAAAGTTTAATTTTTTTTTCCTTTATTTTATTCAATGTGTTTTTAGCATAGTCAACCATATCGTTTTCGACTAAGGAAGCCCCAATGTCGTGGCCTAAAGCCTTTAAAAACGTATTTGCCATAGCCCCGCCTATAACTAATTTATCGACTTTTTCAGCTAAATTGGAGAGCACTTCTATCTTTCCTGAGACTTTTGCTCCGCCTATAATTGCCACAAACGGTCTCATCGGGTTTTCTACCGCTCTTCTGAAGTAATTGAGCTCTTTTCTGATAAGAAAACCGGCTGCGCAAGTGCTGACATATTTCGTCACTGCAACATTTGAAGCATGCGAGCGGTGTGCCGTTGCGAAAGCATCGTTGACGTATATATCGCACAATGACGCAAGCTCTTTACCGAAATTATCGTCATTGGCAGTTTCTTCAGAATGAAACCGTAAATTTTCCAGAAGCAGAATATCCCCGTAAGAACTGGACTTTACGGCATTTTCAGCCAACTCCCCTATGCAATCGTTAACAAACTTGACTTCTTTATCTAAAAGCCTGCTGAGCCGTTTAGCTACGACGAGAAGAGAAAGTTCGGGAACCGGTTTTCCTTTAGGGCGTCCCATATGGGACATGAGAACAATTTTTGCTTTTTCATCGAGGCAGTAATTTATTGTCGGTAAGACTGCCCTGATTCTGGAATCATCTGTTATATTCCCGTTTGAGTCCAAAGGCACATTGAAGTCAACCCTTATTAAAAGAGTTTTATTTTTTATTTCAATTTCATCTATATATACAATATTATCCATGAATAATAGTCAGGCAGTTTTATAAATTTATCATTATTTTATTATTATAGCGTTAAGATATCAAGTTTAATTCTCAGGCGTATATAAAAACCGAACCGAAAGCCGTACAATCTTAAAGTTCCAAATTTATTATAAACTCAATAAATCAGTTAGCGATAATTAATAGGTTGATAATTATTTAATATTTAATTATCTGAACATAAAAGTGCTTAAATCAGTAATTCTTGTTGAATAACCCCACTCATTATCGTACCATGCGAGAACTTTAACCAAATTATTCTGTATAACTTTTGTCGTTAAAGAATCCACAATAGATGAATGAGGGTCGCCCCTATAATCTATTGAAACTAACGGCTCCTCGCTGTAAGCCAGAATTCCTTTCATAGAATTTTCCGAAGCCTCTAGAAATTTTTCATTTACTTCTTCGACTGTCGTATTTTTTTTGACCAAACATACTAAATCGTTTATTGACACGTCCGGAGTAGGAACCCTTAAAGACATACCGTCCAATTTTCCTTCTAATTCAGGCAAGACTTCACAAATTGCTTTTGCAGCCCCGGTCGTAGTAGGTATTATAGAAACAGCTGCGGCTCTCATTCTTCTGAAATCTTTATGCGGAAGATCCAGAATTCTTTGGTCATTGGTGTAGGAATGCGCCGTTGTCATATTGCCTTTTTCTATAATAAAATTATCATTAAGCACTTTTGCAACCGGAGCAAGACAGTTTGTTGTGCATGACGCCATGGAAACTATCGTATGTTTGTTTTTGTCATATATATTTTGATTTACGCCAAGCACAATAGTAGCGTCCGGATTGTGCGCAGGAGCTGAAATTAAGACTTTTTTCGCTCCGGCTGCAAGGTGTTTTGATGCATTTTCCCTGTCTGTAAACAATCCTGTAGATTCAACAACTAAATCTACGTTAAGTTTTTTCCACGGCAGCCCGGAGGGGTCTTTAATAGCCGTGATTAATGAATCTCTTTTGTTAGCATAAATATTTGTATCGTCATACCCTATTTCGAAATTTGCTTTGCCATGGACAGAATCAAATTTTAGCAGAAAAGCAAGCGCTTTAGGTGTAGTTATATCATTTATTGCGACGATTTCAATGTCTTCGCCGGCCTCTATTTTAGATTGAAAAATTCTGAAAACATTTCTGCCTATGCGGCCAAAACCGTTAATTGCAATTCTTAAAGAAGCCATTCTGTTACCTCCGTGTTGAAATAAAATTAAATAAAGACATATTATGTAATAACGCAGTATATCAGATTGAATTTTAGCACATTTGTTCCGGAAAATATATCAATAATTATTATAAATATTATATCTTATTAATATAATCATAAAATACAAATTATAATGTTAATTATCTTTGTTATTTTATTGTAATATTTGATATAATATCGTATTATATGACATACATTTATAACTTGTTTATAATTTCATGGATAATTGCATATAATTTATATAATTATTAATATTTTTAGTGCGTTTATATTATATATTACATATTTTTCAGCAGGTGATAAATTGAATGAATAAAATAGGCTACTGCAGATTATTAATTAACCGGTTAATGAATAAACGTTAATAAACGGTTAATAACCCTGCTGCCAGATTAAATTATACCACAATTATATCCATATATAATATAATAATTGATAAAAATATAATTCATTACAGATTCGTTATAGTGCTATAATGTTATAATCTCAAATTTTTAAATTGGATTATTGGATTATTTTGTTTAATATAATCTTAATATAACTAAAAAATAAGGAGATATTTTAATGTATACCTATAAAGATATTACTATAAAAAGAATTGCTCATGACTGTTTTTTAGTTTCAAACGGTAAAATTAATCTTTATTTTGACCCATTTAGAATAGAAGAAAACCTTCCGAAGGCTGATTATATTCTTATAACGCATGAACATTTTGACCATTTTTCAATAGACGACATAAGGAAAATAATCAAAGAATCTACTGTTTTATTTATGAATGAAATGACAGAGAAGGCATTGGGAAACCAGTTAGCAAATAAAGTTGTGACCGTTAACCCCGGAGACTCGATTGATTATGACGGAATTCACATAAAAGGAGTTCCTGCTTATAATGTCAATAAATTTAGAGAACGCGGCATCGTATATCATCCTAAAGAAGATAAAAAATTAGGGTTTATAGTACTTATTAACAATGTAAAAATTTATCATGTCGGAGATTCGGACAATATTCCTGAAATGAAAAATTTAAAGGATGAAAATATTGATATTTTGCTAATTCCGGTAAGCGGAACTTATGTAATGACCCCTAAAGAGGCTCTTGACGCTACATTAACTATTAATCCAAAAGTTGCTATCCCTATGCATTACGGGGCTATAGTCGGTTCTGAAACCGATGCGCAAGATTTCGCAGAAGCAGTCAAGAACAAAGGGTTAGATGCCGTTTTAATTTGATGTTATTTATGTACTGTATTTAAGCGGTTTATTTATTTACATGATTAATAATATAAAAAATGACAAAAACGATACCGAGTGTATTTAATCGGTTTATTTTTTATTTATACATAGTTGTATTCTGTCAAATTATATAAAACTATATGCAAAAAGAAAATTATCTGCCGATAATAATAGAAAGTCTCGTATTCGGTAAAAATTCTGATTATCCGCTGTATATTAAAACAGGCGACAGATATGTTTTATACAGGTCAAAAGCTCTGATATTCTCGCATAACGATGTTTTACGGCTGAAAAATAACGGAGTCTGCAATCTGTATATTAAACAGGAAGATAAAAAAAAATATGATGAAGACATGATAGAGCATATGAAGAACATTACATCTGCCGACAATAAAAGTTTTGAAGATAAAGCCGTGAATATTTACAATTATTCAAAAATATATGCACAATATATAATGACTACCGGAAACATAAAAGATGTCAAAGAACAGCTGAAGCAGGTCATTGAAACTATGGTGGAATATATTTTAATGAGCGAACTTGCTTTGGTTAATATTATTCATATGTCTCAGCACGATGCCGGCGAAGTTGGACATGGAATGAACGTCAGCATTTATGCTATGACTCTTGCAGGCAGATTAGGATTCTCCAACAAAGTATCATTGTACGAAATAGGGTTAGCCGGATTAGTGCATGATATAGGAAAAATAAAAATTTCGCAGCAATTACTGCAGAAACAAAATTTGACCGAAGAAGAATTAAATGAAATAAAGAAGCATCCTATTTATTCAAAAGAAATTTTAATAGAGAATGAGGTTGATAGCGATAATATAATAAACGCCGTTATTGAACATCACGAAGCGTCAAACGGGACAGGTTATCCATACGGTAAAATGGAAGAAAATATTTCCGCTTTCGGCAAAATACTTATCATTGTCAATGTGTTTGATTCGCTTATGAGAGACTTGCCTTATAGAATCAAATTAGAAAAAAAAGACGCGTTAAATAATATGATTTTACACAGAGAACTATATAATAATGCATTTTTAAAAGAATTTGTGCTGCTTATGAAAGAATCAGGCGAAAAAAACAAATTTATCGCAAATACCAAATTTATTGCTTGACCAAGTTCCGGTTTTAGTCCCTCTGCTGACCAAATAAATTTAAAAGCATCAGGAAAAGATTTATAAAATCTAAATAAAGGGTTAATGCGCCCATGACCGTCTCTTTTCTTTCGTCAAAAGAACCGCTCAGGTAAATTTGTTTTAATTTTTGCATATCGTAGGCCGTCAAACCTAAAAATATCACAACTCCCAGTACAGAAATGATATACATTAATGCGCTGCTGTGCAGAAAAAAGTTAACAAACATGGCTACTATTATCGCAATTAAACCTACGAACATAAAATTACCCATGGATGTCAAATCTTTTTTGGTGGTATAACCTATAAACGCAAGCAAACCAAATGAAAATGCGGTTAGAAAAAATACTAATCCTATGGATTGCGATGTGTAAATTAGAAAAATTGTTGAAAATGTAATGCCGGTGAGGGCTGCATATAAAACAAAAATGGTCTCGCTCATAACGGCAGGCAATTTATTGATACCGAATGAAAGTCCTAAAACTGCTGCAAGCTGCAATCCTATAAGTATATAAAATAACAGGACATGAGTACTAAGGAATATCACCATCGGCTTATCCGAAGACACTAACTCTGCAATAACGCCTGTAATAGCCAGTCCGAAAAGCATCCATGTGAAAATACCCCTGAAAAAATCCGACAAACCTTCTCTTTCGCCTGTGCCGTAAGCCGCCCTCACGCCACTATTTGAATTATTTCCTAAATACATTATGCACCTCTTGAAAATTAGATTATTTTATTAATATGCAATATATGCAATACATGTAATGAGCCATATAAAAAAAATAAACTAAAATTATCAACTTTAAAAATACATTATAATAAAATTCAGTTCTGAAAATCAATCTAATTTGAGCATATGTCCGTTATCTTTGAGCCATTTTATGCGGATTTTGTAATCAGGCATTATTGAACCGACATAATTCCAAAAATTTTTAGAATGATTTTTATGGACAGTATGCGACAGTTCGTGAATTATTACATAATCAATGATATCTGCCGGAGCCATTATTAGTCTCCAGTTTATTCTTATGCAGTCGTTATATGAACACGAACCCCACCGTTTTCCTGCGGAAGTTAAGCTGATTTTTTTATATTTAAAACCGTGAGCATCCGAGATAACTTTAATCCTTTGCGATATTACGGCCGATGCTTTATATTTATAAAAATTTTCAAAAAATGACCTATAATCTTCAGCAATATAAAGAGTATGGCGGTTTGCAAAATAATTTACATTTTTGCTGTCTGTTTTTTTGCCGATATGTTCGTATTTATAATTTTTATTTTTGGGTATAATCTCTATCTTTAGGCAGCTATTCTTTACTGTCTGCATAAAGTATTCTGTTTGGACGAGAGATATATTAAAAATATAGAAAAATTGAGAATTTTCATTATGCAACAGACAAAAATTATCCAATATCGATAAAGAGCGGTACGCAGCAGGGATACCTTCCGAACCCGCAGCTAATTTTAAAAAATTTTCATTGTCGTCAATAATTTTTAAGGTATATTTTTTTCCGAGAAGCAGAAATTTTTCGCCGGAGACAAATGATTTTTGCCCGCCTGCGGTACTTTTTTTATACTCCATTAGTTCAAATTTTTTATTTAGCCATTTTTTATTTTTTTTTAACAGATTATAAATGCCGGATTCAGTATAATTTAACGGCAATCTTATAATAAGGGTTGCAGAAGGGGTGACTTCCAGTGTTACGCTCTTCCTTCCGGTTTTTATTATTTTTTCTATCTTATCCGGATTAATAATGGAATGTATATCCGGCATGTTTTTTATTACATCTATGCTTATCAATTTTTTTTTGTATTTATCATTACGACAGCGCAATGCATTATTTTTCATATTAATTTTTTTGCCGATTATATTAAAAATTTTTTCAAGCATAATTTATTGTAGAAAAGACAGAGACAAAATTTTAAAGTACCCTTTTGTTTTATAAAATAATTGCCAATTAAATTATTTACGATATAATAACATTATATTATGATTGGTGTTAAAAATAAATTAAATAAGTTTAAATCTGGAGGTTTTATCTGCTATGGCGAAAACATTAGCTGGAACAAAGAGTTTAGAAAATTTAAAAACCGGATTTGCAGGCGAATCAGAAGCGAACAGAAGATATTTGTATTTTGGAAAAGAAGCCGATATTCAGGGCGAGCCGGATATTGCAAATAATTTCAGAGAGACCGGAGAAGGGGAAACAGGGCATGCTTTCGGACATCTCGATTATTTAAGAAAATACGAAGGCGGCGATCCGGCTACCGGCAAACCGCTTGGTGATTTAAAAGAAATGCTTGAGTCGTCTTTTGCGGGTGAAACATATGAGTATACCGAAATGTATCCGGGTTTTGCCAAAACTGCAAGAGAAGAAGGTTTTGACGACTTGGCCTTGTGGTTTGAAACACTTGCGAAAGCGGAAAAATCTCATGCAGGAAGATTTCAAAAATTACTTGAAAATTTTAAATAAAGTATATTTATCGAACTAATCGGCCGGAAAAGTTAATTTCGGCCGGTTTATAAAAATTTTAAAAAATTAATCAGGAGCATCAATTGTACAAAACAGGCGCCGACCCGAAAGAAGCTCAGAACTTCGATATAAAGGACGCAAATTTTTTCAGTGAAGATAATCTTTTTGAAGAAATAAAAAGGGTATATCTTAAATGCATCAATTGCCGGCTATGTGTCGGGTTTTGTCCTTCTTTTCCCGCAATATTCAACGTTGTAGATAAAAAAGACGGCGATGTCGGAGCCATGACGAAAGCAGAATTAATAAAACCGCTTGATTTATGTTTTTACTGCAAGCAGTGCTATTTTAAATGTCCGTTTACTCCCCCTCATGAATGGAAAATTGATTTTCCGCATTTAGCGCTCAGATTTAAGGCGTTCAGGTTTAAAAAAGAAGGAGCAAAAATTCAGGACAAGCTGCTTGTCGATACCGACAGCATGGGTAAAAAATCGGTTCCTATAGCTTCTATAGTCAATAAAATTAATACGTCAAAAGCTGTGCGCTCCATAATGGAACCTTTTATGGGCTTAGACAAAAGAGCCAAATTGCCGGTATTTAATAAAATAACATTTGAAAAATGGTTTCGTAATAATTATAAGCCGGATAAAAAACCTGTAGAACAGTTTAGCGGAAAAGTTGTCCTTTTTTATACCTGTATGCTTAATTATAATTTTTTAGAAAGAGGGATAGCTTTAATCAAAGTTTTGGAAAAAAATAATATATATATTGAGCTGCCTGATATACAGTGCTGCGGCATACCTTTTTACGATACCGGCGACATTAATAATTCAATAAAAAAAGCCGAATACAATGTCAAGAATTTAAAAGGGTATATCAAAGAAGGTTTTGATGTAATAGTTCCCGTGCCGACATGCGCTATGCAGATTAAGCACGAGTATCCGCTGCTGCTTCCTGACGATAAAGACGTACAGTTAATTTCAGCGAAAACGTATGAAATAAATGAGTACCTGTTTAATCTATATAAAAATGACAAATTCAATATTGATTTCAAAAAATCTATGGGCAATATCGTCTATCATATTAATTGCCATTTAAAATCTCTTAATGTTGGATATAAGGCGATAAATTTATTAAAACTGATTCCTGATACTAAGGTTAAAATTATAGAAAAATGTTCAGGACATGACGGCACATTCGGAGTAAAGAAAAAAACCTTTGACTACGCGCTGGATGTAGGCAAAAGCTTATTTGAAGATGTAACTGAAATGCAGGCGGATTATTATATTTCGGATTGCCCGCTGGCCTCAGACCAGATTGAAATGGCAACAGGCAAAAAAGTCAAACATCCGGTTGAAATTTTATATAAAGCTTATTCGGGTTAACATAAATTATGAGAAAAATTGAGCTTAAAGATATTGTAAACATTTATGAATATGAAAAACAAAGAGAGCAGCGGATAAAAGATATGCTGCAGTTAAAAGAGAGAAGAAGAATTCATATAGGCGACAAGCTCTTAATAACGTTTGAAAATTTTAAAACGTTATTGTTTCAGATTCAAGAAATGCTCAGGGCGGAACGGATTGTTTCTGAAGAAAAGATACAGGAAGAAATTGATGTATATAATGAATTGATGCCGCAAAAAAATGAACTTTCTTTTACTTTATTTATAGAAATACCGGACGATGAAGAAAGAAAAAAGCTGATACCAAAATTGGTCGGTATTCATGACTTTGTTGCGCTTCATATAATGGGGGTTAATCATGGCAATAGTCGGTATGATGAGCTAAATAAGGATATAAATAATGACCTGAATAATGACATAGCCCGGCGGGTTGTAGTTATTAAAGGCACTGCCGATAAACAGAGCGCATTAGATTATAAAACGAACCGTACCCAAATGGTGCATTTTTTAAAATTTCATTTTAACGAAGACGAGATAAAACAATTTGAGTTTGGCGAAAGCTTAATCGTTGTCAATCATCCGGAATATAATGATAGCGCTGTTATAGAATCGCAATTGAAGCGAGAGTTGTTAGATGACTTACTGTAATAAAAAATATATTTGCACTATAAGTAATTTTTTTGTTTTAACTAATGAAACTACTAGCGAACAATAAAAAATAATACTAAAATAATACTAATAAAATAATAATAAAATAATATACAGAGAGATGACATGGCTTATTTGTTGGAATCAGAACAAAGTTTTGTGTTAGAAATATTGATTGACACAACAATTTCGGAGTATAAAAGAATAAGGAAAGATTTAAAATTTTCAGAGAATATAACGTCTATCGACTACTTAAGTCTTTTATATATTAAACTTAACGCACCTGCAATAGACGGCAGTATTTTTAAAAGTATACTCGGCTCGCTGAGGACTGCGGATTCTATGATTGTCAAGGGCAAAGAAATTATTGTATTTTTGCCCGGAACAGATAAAGAAGGCGTTTTACACTTAGAAGCCGGTATAAGAGAATTTTTAGACGATCTTTATGAAGGATATGTAAGCGTGTCATACCCTGAAGACGGCAATGACAAAATAGGATTAATTAATAATTTTAAAAAATATATAAGATTAAAATTTAATGAAGATTCAGAGCTTTTGAAAAAGGTTGATTAAATTTTTCGTTAATTGAAATTTCAAAGATGGTGCCGAAGGCCGGAATCGAACCGGCACGGATATTATCCACCACCCCCTCAAGATGGCGTGTCTACCAGTTCCACCACTTCGGCAGTTTTACTACTTTAAATCATAATGCAATGAAATTTTAATGCATTCTTTTGCACTTTACAAATTTATATATTATAATTCAGTTCTTTAACTATTTTTTTGCTCTCTCGCTTGCCTTATTGACAGCCGTGCTGTTTTTTACAGGCGTTTTAACAAGAGCGCTATCATTATTGGCGGCTTTACTATTATGATTTGCCGCAATTTTTTTGGCTGCAATCTTCTTAGAAATATTTAGACTGCCGGTTTTTTTTACTGCATTTTTGCCTGCTGCAGATGTTTTTTTAGCAGAAAGATAGTGTTTTATGGATATTGGCGCAACCTGTTTTGCCGCTATATAGCTTATTAAAAATGCCGAACCGAGAAAAATTACCGCAAGCACGGCGGTGGTTTTGGTTAAAAAATTTCCGGCTCCGGAAGCCCCGAACACTGTTTGAGAACTCCCGCCGAAGACGGCGCCCATTTCCTGACCCTTACCCTGCTGCATTAAGATTACGATAATAAGAAAAATAGCCGAAACTATAAGAACAACCGTTAAAAAAGCAATCATGGTATAATTATTAATTATTTATTAAAATTAGTTAAATTAGCTTACAAAGGATCTATTTATTTTTATTTTATTATTTTATTATGCACAAAACAATAAAAAACTGTTTTCTCATATATTAAAATGCGAAGCGGCTTTATTTTTTATTACTAAAATTATGTATTACGTATTATTTTTGATTTATATCTGTATAAAATAAAATTCTCTATAATAGAATAACAAAGTATATAGTATGAAAAATAAATAATTATAGAAGATTGATAATTAAATACAGGTTAATTGTTAATAGTATAAAATTACGGATAAAAAGTCAATTTTAATTTTTTTCAAAATTATATCCGTTTATTTTTGTAATTCTTTTATAAATTATTAATGTAAGTTTAGCAAAACCGTATCCTAAAATGCCTCCTGCAATTACATCAAGAGGATAATGTTCGCCGTCATACACCCTTGAAAACGCGACGATTGCGGCTAATATATAAAATAGTTTGTAATGTTTAGGAAAAAAATAAGCAAGGGCAACGGCTAATGAAAAAGCTGTTGTTGAATGGCCCGAAGGGAAAGAGTATTCGGTAAGATGTCTTCCCAACAGGTCGATATGCACCAAACCCTGTTCTATCAATTTATGCATTGCGACGATGGGTCTCGGTCTGTTTACTAATCTTTTTAAGATAATATCGAATATGCCCGGAACCAATTGAGTAATAATTAATAAAAAGAAAGATTTTTTAAAATTTTGTCTGTTATAAATATAAACAAATAATAAGACAAGCCAGTATACAACCCAGCCGTTTCCTAAGAACGTGACCGCCCTCATATTTTCGTTAAGCATTGAAAAATGAAAATTATTATTTATAAATAAGAACAGCAGCGTATCTAAATGCAATATGTATTTAAGCATAATTTTTTTATTAAAATTTTTAAAATTTATTATTTTTTTAAATAATTTAAGATATAATTAAAATATAGGTGTATTAAATGCCGATTTATAGTTTAATATTTAACGTACATTAAATATTAACGATAGCCGGTTATAATAATTATTTTATGTACGATGGCTGCGCTTAAATATACTATGTATTTTTAATGCTGATTTCGCTTTCGCGTTTTGTACAACTTCATCTATCTACCTTATCATATTTAGTTCGTTAATTAAATAGATAATTAACATGTCTATATTGATTAATATAATTAATGATACTTTTATCATAAAAAAGCATAAAAAGGAGGAAAATTAATCTATGCAAGCTGTTATTATGGCAGGAGGTTTTGGAACAAGACTTAAGCCGTTGACGAATAATACTCCTAAACCGATGATACATGTCGCCAACAAACCTATGATGGAACATGTAATAAATTTATTAAAAAAATATTCGATTAAAGATCTTATCGTTTTGCTTTATGTTCAGCCTGAAGTCATTACAAGCTATTTCAAAGACGGAAGCCAATTCGGAGTCAATATTAAATACATTCTTGCCGACGAAGATTATGGTACTGCCGGAAGTGTTAAAAATGTTGAAAAATTTATTGAAGAAGACAGTTTTATGGTTATAAGCGCCGATATTATTACAGATTTCAATCTTCAAAAACCTGTTGACTTTCACAGAGAAAAAAATGCTGATGCAACCATAGTTCTGACAAGGGTTGAAAATCCGCTCCCTTATGGAATAGTTATTACCGACAATGAAGGTAAAATTAATAAATTTCTTGAAAAACCGTCATGGTCTGAGGTTTTTAGCGATACTATAAATACCGGTATTTATATTTTAAATAAAAATATATTTAAATTTATCCCCGAAAAAAAAGAATTTGATTTTTCTAAAGAGCTTTTTCCTTCCATTATGAAAAACAATATGGAGCTGTACGGTTTTATTTCCGACGGATATTGGAAAGACGTAGGCACGCTTTCTGAATACAGACAAAGCCACCTTGATATTATTGCAGGTAAGGTTGATATCGATATAGATGGAGGACATTTAACAAAAAAAAATATACGTATTGCGGAAGGTACAATAATTGATATAACTTCTGATGTTGAAAATTCTATATTCGGTAAAAATATTAAAATAATGCAGCAATGCAAAATCAAAAACTGCGTTATAGGCGACAATGTAATTATACAAGGGAATACATCGATAAGCGGCTCTGTTGTCGGAAAGAATTCGCATATCGGCAGCTCATGCGAATTACAAGAAACTATATTAGGATATAGAACGCAGGTAGGGAATAATGTCTTTGTCGGTACGGGCGGAATTATTTCAGATGCATGCATAATAGGAAATGACGCGGTTATAAATCCCAATGTGAAAATATGGCCGTTTAAAAATGTAGAAGACGGCGCTATACTTTCCGAAAGTTTAATCTGGTCTGATAAATGGAGCGCAAGAATTTTTGGTCAGTATGGAGTTACAGGGCTCGCTAATTATGAAATAACGCCGGAATTTTGTTCAAAATTGGGCGCCGCTTTTGGTGCATCGATAGGCAAGTCTAAAACAATATCCATTTCAAGAGACAGCCATAAAGCATCAAGACTTTTCTCAAGGGCTATGATGTCCGGCGTTCTTTCCGTCGGCGTTAATGTAAACGATTTTAGCGATACTCCTATACCTATTGCGAGATATCAGGCGCGGCAATATAAAACATTCGGCGGTATTCATGTAAGAAAACATCCCTTTGACAGAAAACTGATAAATATCAAATTTTTTGATTCGGAAGGATTAGACCTTTCTCTTGCGAGTGAACAAAAGATAGAGAGGTTGTTTTTTAGAGAAGATTTCACAAGGGTGGGCTCTGAAGACACAGGAGAGATTTTTTATCCAACACACGGCACGGAATATTATACCGACGGATTTTTAAAAACAATAGATGTCTATAAAATTGCTAAAAGGAATTTTAAGATAGTCATAGATTATTCTTACGGATCTTCCAGCAAAATATTTCCGGCGATAATAGGCAAATTGGGCGTTGAATCCGTTCATCTCAATGCCAATCTTGACCAGACTAAAATAACCAAAAGCGACGAAGAATTTAAAAAATCGCTAAAAGATCTTTCCGGTATTGTAAGGTCAATTAACGCTGATATAGGTATCTTTATGGATAACGGCGGAGAAAAAATTTTTATATGTGATGAAAACGGCGATGTAATTGACGGAAATACAGCCCTTTCGCTCATGAGTCTTTTAGTTATGAAAACGGAAAATCAGAATAAAATTATTTCCGTGCCTGTAAATTCTTCATTTAATATAAGCAAATTAGCAAAAGAATACGCTTTCGAAGTAATTCCGGCAAAAAATTTTTCAAGCGCTCTGATGGAAAAGGCGGCAAATTCTCAAATATGTTTTGCGGGGGACAATGAAGGCGGATATATACATCCGGTATTTCAGCCTGCATTTGACGGAATGTATTCGGCAATAAAACTTTTGGAAATGCTGGCAACGTTAAACACTTCTATTAAAAATGAATTGAGATATATAGAGCCCAGTTATTTTGAATATACAACCGTACCGTGTCCAACAGAATTAAAAGGTTTCATTATGAGAAAATTTATAGAAACGTATAAAGAAGAAGATGCATTGTTTGTCGATGGAATAAAACTTTTTAAAACAGACGGATGGGTTTTATCCACCCCTGCATCGGAGGGAGCATATTTTGAAATTTATTCCGAAGGTAAAACTAAGGGCGAAGCGGTTGAGTTTTTAGAACAGTTTAAGAACAATATTGAAGAATGGAAAAATGAAAGAACATTCAGTTTTCAATCTTAGGACTGACGCAGTGTAAATGAAATTATGAATCTTGTACGGCATGTACGGCATGAGGCCGAATGTTAAACGGATGGCAGTATTTAGATTATATGATTGCAATAAGTTAATTTAATGGAGATTAAATATGGAGATTGAATTTGGCACGTCCGGCTGGAGAGGGAAAATAGCCGATGATTTTACTTACGAAAATGTAAAGATAGTTTCTCAGGCAATATGTAATTTTTTAAATGAAAAAAAAGTAAATGTTATAACAGATAGCGAAAATACTGAAAAAACTATAATTGTAGGATATGATACACGTTTTTTATCTGAAGAATTTGCAAAATGCGCAAGCGGTGTTTTTTGCGCTAACGGCTTTAAAGTATTGTACTGCGAAACTTTTACGCCTACTCCGGTTCTTGCAGCGGCAATATTAAAAGAAAAAGCGCTGGGAGCTATTAATATTACCGCAAGCCATAATCCGTACAATTATAACGGGGTTAAATTTTCACCTGACTGGGGAGGGCCAGCCCTTCCTGAAGATACCGAAATTATTACCGATAAATCAAATGAGCTGCTCAAAAATCCGCATTATAAATTTACTGAATTTGATGAAGCAAAGGATAAATCTCTATTAAAAGAAGTAAGTTTTATTGATTATTATATAGGTCTTATAGAAGATAAAATCAATTTTAATCTGATAAAATCTAACGGCAGCAATATTTATATTATTGTGAATCCCATGCATGGTACTTCCAGCGGCGTAATAGATAAGGTGCTAAAAAAAAACGGCATAGATTTTGACATATTGAATGCGCAAAGAGATGCCTTTTTTGGAGCGGGAAAAGCGCCTGACCCTTCAGATAAAAATTTAGCCGACCTTAAAGCAGGAATTAAAGAATATAACGATAAAAAAAATAATAATATCGGAGGCGATAAGAATCAAAAAATAGCATTTGGACTTGCTACGGACGGTGACGCAGACAGATACGGGATAATTGACGAAGAAGGCAGATTTGTCGAACCTAATATTATTTTACCTATGCTTTATAATTACTATATTTCAGGGAAGAATATAAAAGGCGATGCTGCAAGAAGTGTGGCTACCTCCGCGCTTATCGACAGAGTTGCGAGAAAATACGGTTTTAAAATTCATGAGACCCCTGTCGGGTTTAAATATCTCGGAAAGTTAATTTCCGAAAAAAAGGTTATAATGGCCGGCGAAGAATCGTCAGGGCTTACCGTTATAAACCATACGCCTGATAAAGACGGCATATTCACATGCCTGTTAGTTCTTGAGATGCTCTCTTTCTATAAGAAACCGCTAAACAGTTTAGTTAAAGAATTCATGGAAGAATTCGGTCCTATTTTTACTAAGCGTATTAATGAACCTGTTAACAGAGAGAAGTTTAAAGCGAATATAGACAGCAAAATGGCGGCATTTCCTTCAATTTTTGAAGGAAAAAAGGTAATAAATAAAAGTGTTGTCGATGGATATAAAATCTTTTTTGAAGATGATGCGTGGCTGCTGGCAAGACTTTCCGGAACAGAAGAGGTCATGAGAATATACGGAGAAGCAGACACGTCTGAGGCATTAAATTTATTAATTGAGTCATTTAAGACCTATTTAAATAAATAAAAAATGCTATAATATAAAAAGTTTTACAAATTTATCTTTTAAAATTTTAATTATTTATAAGGAGATTAAAATATTGTCCGTAAAATATTTTATAATACCTTCAGGACCTTTTGAGGTAAACACTTATCTTGTTTATGACGATGAAAACAGTGAAAGACCCGGATTTATTATTGACCCTGGAGGGCAGGAAGCTAAAATTGATAATTTAATTAAAGAAAATGATATTAACCTGAAATTTATATTAAATACTCATTGCCATATTGACCATGTAGCTATGGTTAATTATTTTAAAAAAAAATATAATATTTCGCTTTATGCAAATGAGAATGAACAGTCTATTATTGACAATTTAAAAGAACAGGCAGATTATTTAGGATTTGATTTTTCAGGCGAGAGTATTTCAATAGATAAAAAATTAGATGAAAATGAAGTGATAAATATCGGCGGCATTAATATCAGAACAATCTTCACGCCTGGTCATTCCCCCGGAAGCACGTCGTTTCTGGTAAATAATCGATTTCTTTTCAGCGGAGATACTTTATTTAGACAAACGATAGGAAGAACCGATCTTTTCGGCGGAGATTCCGACAAAATAATAAGCTCCATTAAAAATAAGCTTTTTAAATTAAATGACGATGTTAATGTATTTCCGGGTCATGGCAGAGAGACGACTATAGGATATGAGAAAAAAAATAATCCTTATTTTTTATGAACTTTCTGTTATGAATCCGGCAATGGCAGCAGCGTATAAAAAAATATGGTATTAAAAAACAAAAAAATTATTCTGTGCATAACAGGTTCAATAGCAAGCTATAAAGCAGTTGAACTATACAGGGTTTTAAAAAAAGAAGGCGCCTCAGTTGTTATAATCCTCAGTTCATCGGCTTCAAAGTTTATTTCTCCGTATATATTTAAATCCTTCGGAGAAGAAGTATATAGCGATGACGCTTTTGAAATTCCTCTTGCGCATATAGAACTTGCAAAAACGGCAGATGCCATAGTTATTGCCCCCGCTACATATAATACGATAAATAAGATTGCCTGCGGTATAGCAGATTCTTTAATAACGCTCACTGTTTCAGCTTCCGGCGACAAGCCGTGTGTGTTCATTCCTGCAATGAACGGCAAAATGTATTCAAACGAAATTTTACAGAAAAATATAAAAGAAATGTCTCCGGAAAAATATTTTTTTGTATCTCCTGCTTCGGGAGAGCTGGCCTGCGGCGATTTTGGAGAAGGGAAATTTCCTGAAATTGCGGATATTATTTTCGAACTTGAAAGCGTATTTAAAAATAATAGATTAAAGGGCAGAAAAATATTGATTACGGCAGGCGGTACAAGAGAATATATAGACCCTGTAAGATTTATATCTAACGCTTCAAGCGGAAAAATGGGGGTTGCTATCGCAAACGAAGCGGCTAAGGAAGGAGCTGACGTTACGCTGATAGCATGTAATATAGATTTTTCATGTTTATATATAAACAAAAAAATAAAACTGATTAGAAAACAAAGTTTCCGAGATTTAAAGGACAGCATTCTGAAAGAATTTTCAGATAATAATATATTAATTATGGCGGCGGCAGTTTCTGATTTCGGTGTAAAAGAAAAAAGCGTTTTTAAGATTAAAAAAGAGGATATAAGTCCTAAAGGCACTGTAGATATGAGGTTAAACCTTATTAAAAACGAAGATATTCTTAAACTTATCGCAAAAAATAAACAAGACGGTCAGATAGTTTTTGGATTTGCTGCTGAAACCGATAATATAATTGAAAATGCACAAAAAAAACTTAAAGAAAAATCATTAGATTATATTTTTGTAAATGATGTTTCAAAAAATATAATAGGAAGCGATGAAAACGAAGGATATCTGATAAAAAAAACATCGGAATTCAGCGCGGCAGCAGCTGCTAATAAGAGTAGCAATGAAATCAGCGAAAAATCAATTGAAAATTACGAGCAGTCCCTTGAAATAAAAAAATTTGAAAGGATGGACAAAACTGAACTTGCCGCATTGCTGCTGGCAGAGTTGGCATAGTATAGTAATATTATTTTATTGATAATAATATAACATAATAAGCTCGTTTCGTTTATAATATTTAATCTTATTATTCCACCGGCTGACGGCATAAACATAAACATATTTATATTTATATTTATGTTTATTCTGTAATAATTATTTCCTCAATAATCGGCTTGTTAATTTTATCGGGCATCAAATAATTTTTAATATCGGCGACATCTTCTAATTTGTTGCCTTTTATGGAAACGATTGTATAAGAATAATATGGCCATGAAGCGCCGATATCGGTATTTGAAGGAACAGCCGGATGATTAGGGTGGGAATGGTAGAACCCTATTACTTCTATATTTTCTTTTCTTGAAAGCTTATCTATTTCAAGCATATCCTTAGGTTCAATTTCAAATGCATCCCATGCTATTTTTCTGTATTTATTCTGGGCCGGAAATATTTTTGTTATTTTCTTATTATCGCCGTCAAAGATGCCAAGCATAGCTCCGCATGCTTCATAAGGAAAAATTTCGGCAACATGTTTTTTAATTATAGTTAAATTTTCTTTAGAAATTATTAGCGGCATGTTTTGTTATTATTATAATTTACGCTTTGATTATATTTATTTTTTGAATTTTTTTATAATTATACAATACATACACATTGTACGTTTGTATATAAATAAGTTTATATTTTATTTCGCATCGCAATCGCATAGCAGATTTTTCAAACAGTTTTCATTTTCATTATTATTATTTTTGTCGTCATCGCTCATATTTTTTATCGTGGAAAACAAAATATTAATAATAAAATTTTCTTTATTAAGCTTATAAAACGTCCATGTGCCTTTTTTTCTGGTATTAACTAATTTGGCTTTTCTGAGTATGCTGAGATGAAAGGAAAGATTCGGCTGCGGAAGTTTGAAAATTTCCTGAAACTTACAAACGCAAATCTCTTCATTTTCCGTCAATAATTTTATTATTTTCAATCTAATTTTATCAGAAAGTGCGTAAAAAATCTCCCTGACATCGTCAATATTACTGCCGTCTGAATCATCGGATAAACCGGTCTGTACAACAGGCTCAATAAGCTGTTCATGCTCTGCTGATTTGTTTTTAACCTTTTTTTTTGCTATTAGACTCGGCATTTTAGCCTTTTAAGTTTTTTTATGCTATTCTTATTAGTTTAATTTATACACGATTATATCATAAAATTTCCCAAAAAGCCAAAACACCGTGAGATTTGTTTATATTAAATTAATTGATTATTTATTTATTGCTATTTTAACAACTTTGATTTCTCATTGCTTTTTCCATCGTTGTTCTTATTTCGTCCTTAGTGACATCCCCTTTAATTTCTATAGACAATTTGCCGTCCGAATCTTCTTTGAGAGAAATAGATTCTATTCTTTCTTTTTGAGATTTGCTTAAACAATCGCATTTACCGGTATTACAGCTTTCTATACTTTTCTCCATATCGCTTTTTTTAATTTCTGAAGAATTCAGTTCGATAAGAACACCGCCGTCTAAATCTTTTATTGAAGCAGCAGCATCTTTAACTGTTTTATTCTCGCCAAAATTGCAGCAGCTTGAACCGATAGATTTTTCATTCATAATAATAATTCTCCTTATTTCATTAAATTTTAAATTAAATTAATTAAATTGTAATATCATTGCACAGCTGACAGGCTTAATCTATTGATTAAGCTGTTAATTTAAGTATATAAAATTATGGTTATAAACTTGATTATAACTTGCTGCTATTTCTATATTTATGTTTGTCTTTAATTTAAGTATATAAAATTATTTTTATATAGTCAAGTTATATATAAAATTTTTTTTATAAATCTGATTATAATTTATTACCCTTTTTATATTTTTGCCATATTTTATATAGGTTATAAAGAATATAAATCAGAAAAAATAAATTATAATTTTTTTTTGTTGACAAAGTTTTAAAAAACATTTAATATATAATTATTAGCATATGCCAATAATTATTTTTTGATGTATAGTTGTTACACATCAAAAAAAATAAATGATAATTAAATAATAATTAATGCAGTTAACTTAATAATAAATAGCGCAAAAATATGAGACCGTTAAAATGCAGAACAGTTGAAGGCGAACCCGTTATTACCTATTTTAAGCCAAACGGTATTCCTGCAAAATTATTAGAAGAAATAATATTAACTGTTGACGAGTTAGAGGCCGTCAGACTAGGTGATTTTGAAGGTTTATATCAGGAAGATGCCGCCGGGAAAATGGGCATTTCACGTCAGACGTTCGGTAATATTATAACGTCTGCTCATAAAAAAATTGCTGATTGTATAGTTAACGGCAAAGCGCTAAAAATTGAAGGAGGTATGGTTGAAATGAAAAGACGTTTTCTATGTTCAGGGTGCAAAAACGAATGGGAAGAATCTTTTGGAACCGGCAGGCCTGCGGAATGTCCAAAATGCGGTTCGAAAAAGTTTCAGAGAGCAAATAAAGACAGCGGAGAATGCGGCGGCAGAGGAAGGCGTTCGAGATGTTCTAAGTAAATATAATTTTAATATCAAACATTAAATTAAAAATTAATAAAAATTAATCAACAATCAAGGAGAAAAATTATGAAATTATGTATTCCGACGGTAAGCTTTGAAGGTGTCAAGGTAAGTAAACATTTTGGAAATGCGCCATATTTTTTTATTTATGATACGGAAAATGAAACATCTGAAGTAATTTCTAATTCTAATAAGATTCATGAGCACAATATGTGTAATCCAATCGGTGTGATTGCAGATAAAAATGTCGATGCCGTAGTATGCTTCGGTATCGGCGAAGGCGCGATAAGAAATCTCAAGAGAGGCGGAATTGATGTTTTTAAAACTGATAGAAATTTAGTTTCCGAAGTGCTGCAGGATAGTAAAGATAATAAATTCAGCAATTTTGACGAAGGTCACATATGCAGCGAACATGACAATCATCATGGAAATGGCAATGATATTCATGCATGTCATTAGTATCATTTATAACTGAAAAGTTTGCAGCAATAGAAGAGGACATAATTTGGCAATTAGCGCTGTTCACACAGTTTTTTCGATAAAATAAAAGGCAAATGTCTTTAAAATTTAATCGGCGCTAAAAGATAAAATAAATCAGTCCTCTTTTATTGCTGAATATAGTTATAAAGCGTATCTCTTCTGACCGGATTTTTTCCGGCTGATTTTATAAGAGATATTATATCTTTTTCACCGAGATACTCGCCAAAATTGCCTCCGGCGCTTTTTGTAATATTTTCTTCCATGAGTGTTCCGCCGAAATCGTTAATTCCGCATGAAAGGGATTGAACAGCAAGTTCCGTGCCTATTTTAGGCCAACTTGTCTGAATATTTTTAAAATTGTTTAGATATAATCTTAATATAGCGTAAAATTTTAGTATTTTTTGACTGTCAGCACTGATACCTGTTTTAATCTGATGTTTTAATGAAGTTTTTGATGCAATAAAAGGCAAAGCA
Source organism: bacterium (assembly GCA_021794475.1). Lineage (GTDB taxonomy): Bacteria > SZUA-79 > SZUA-79 > Acidulodesulfobacterales > Acidulodesulfobacteraceae > Acididesulfobacter. Next base: position 53,960 of record JAJYQS010000055.1, read on the forward strand.
ATAAATTCTGTAAAACCGTTTGTTGAATCCTGAATTTTTCTTATTAAATCAAGATGGTAAACTATATCGGCGTTTGACTCAATGTGTCCGAGCAGAATAGTAGCCGAAGATTTTATATCCATTTTATGCGCAGTTTTAATGATTTCAGTCCACTGGAGCGCGGATATCTTGTCTTTGCATATTGCTTTTCTTGTTTCAGGCGCTAAGATTTCGGCAGCTGTTCCAGGCATTGAATTAAGTCCGTTTTCTTTTAAAATTTCAAAAATTTTCTCAAACGAGAAGCCTGTTTTAGCAGAAAGTTCAAAAATCTCCTGCGGAGAGAATGCGTGTATATGCAGTTCCGGAAAAGCGGCTCTTATAGATTTAATTAAATTAAAATAAAAATCAGGATTAAAATCCGGATTTATGCCTCCGGTTACGCAAACTTCATTTATACCGATATTATAACCTTCATTTATTTTTTCAATAATTTTGTCGATTGTTAAAACAAATGAGTCCTTTGAATTGGCAGTTCTTTTATATCCGCAAAATTTGCAATTCAGATAACAGATATTTGTAAAATTAATATTTCTATTGACCACATATGAAACGTTATCGCCGTTGACAGATTTATTAATATAAGCTGCGTATTGTATAATTTCGTTAAAATTTTCGCTATCATCAAGCAGATTTAGAAGCTCATCGCTGTTTATCCGTTCTGATTTATTAATCTTATCAAATATATTGCCTAAATTGTGATGTTTGTTTATGTTTATCATATTTTTATATATTAAGGTTATAAAAATATAAAAATTTATTTATATTAAAACACGATTCCTTCCATTTGCGTGGAAGCAGATGCGTATAGTTTCATAGGAATTCTCCCCGATAAAAAGGCCAGCCTTCCGGCTTTTACCGCATAATTCATCGCCAGAGCCATATTTAGAGGATCTGTAGCTCCGGCTATTGCCGTATTCATTAAAATTCCGTCAACTCCCAGCTCCATAGTTTTTGCAGCATCGGATGCGGTACCCACCCCTGCATCGACTATTACCGGAATAGAAACAGTTTCTTTTATTATTTTTAAGTTATATGGATTTCTTATTCCCAAACCGGAACCTATCGGCGAAGCAAGAGGCATTACAACAGGACAGCCTATGTCCTCAAGTTTTTTTGCGACAATAGGGTCGTCAATTATATAAGGCATAACAGTAAACCCTTCCTTTACCAGAATCTTCGCAGCTTTTAATAGTTCTTCGTTATCAGGATAAAGAGTCTTGGGGTCGCCTATAACTTCCAATTTTACAAGGTCTGTTTTAAATATGCCGAGTTCGCGGGATAATCTTATCGTGCTGACAGCATCTTCGGCTGTAAAACATCCTGCGGTATTTGGCAGAAGGGTGTATTTATCCTGGTCTATAAATGATAGCATATTTTCTTTCTGTTCAAAATCGATACGTCTTATTGCAACCGTTATAATTTCTGCGCCGGAAAGTTCTATCGCTTTTTGCATAGTGACAAAATCCGGATACTTGCCAGTCCCGACTATTAAACGCGACTTGAAAGAATATTTGCCTATTTTTAATTTGTCTTCAAAATTGGTTGTCAGATGATTATTGGGTATTATAGCCATGTATTCTCCTCTTTGATATTATCGGTAAAATGTTTTATTTTATAATTAAATAAAATTATCCGCCCGGTGCGATTGTCACGAGGTCTAATCTATCTTTATCTTTCAGGATAAATTCTGCATATTTAGCCTTTGGTACGATTTCTTTATTAACTGCTGCCGCCGTACTTTCAATATTGAGATTAAGACTGTCTATGAGCTGAGTTATAGTCAAGTTTTCATTTAAATTGATTTCTTTATCGTTTACGTAAATGAGCATAATTTATTTTTTTATAATTAAAGCCGTTAAATTTTATTATTTATTTTACAGATTTATATCATGCGATAGTTATTGTTTACTTAAGATTAAATGATTAATTAAGAACTAATTTGTAAAAAAGCAAACAAAATAAAAAAAGTCCTTAAAGCTGCTGTATGAAAATTTCAGCTTTAAGGACCGCTTTTATATTTACTTAATAAATTTAAATTAATTCAGAACCTGTCTATTGTCTGCCGTATTTCTTAAGAGTTATATTATACCGATTAAATTGGTTTATATAAATAAGAATAATACAACATAATGTAATTTAAAAATTGTTCTGAACTATTGTTATGTAAATAAGTTTATAAGCTTTCCTTCGCTGGTATTGTCCATATCAGGTTCAGAGGGTTCCGGATATAATAAATAAATCCAATCTCAGCCTTTTATGTATATTTTCAACCGTGCAATCGAAACTGCACAGTCAAAACAGGCACCCCTAGCATTTATATCTTAAATATATATTATCATATTGTTATTAGTTAGTCAACAACGTGCAACGAGCAATTAATTTTATCATTCTAAAATTAAAACATATCTTTAAAGACGATTGTTGATAAATATCTGGAACCCGTATCCGGCAAAACCGTAACATAGTTTCCCTTATATTTTTGAGAAAGTTTATATATCCCGTATAAATTAGCGCCTGAAGAAAAACCGCATAAAAGCCCTTCTTTTTTTATAAGCTTTTTCAGCATTAAATAACTGCCTTCCGTGTCAACTTTCACGTAATCATCTATAATATTATTATGGTCAAAACCTTTAAAATTAAATGAATAGTTATATTTCCAGCCCTCTATGCCATGCATCGGACTGTCAGGTATCACCGCTATAATTTTAATATTTTTGTTATATTCTTTTAATCTTTTTCCGGTGCCGAGAATTGTTCCGCCTGTTCCTATGCCGGTCACAAAATAATCAATATTGCCGCCTGTTTGTTCAATAATTTCTGCTGCCGTAGTTTCATAATGCGATATGGCATTATTCGGGTTGTTATATTGGTCAGGCATATAATAGATATCAGTTCCGCCGGTTTTATATTCTTCAATGGATTTTTTTATAGCTCCGTCATGACTTTCTTCGGCAGGGGTCAGAATTAATTCTGCACCGTAAAGTTTTATAAGCTGTTTACGTTCTTCGCTCATATTAGAAGGGGCATATATCTTTACTTTAAGGTTTAAAAATGAACCTATCATAGCATAGGAAATACCGGTATTGCCGGAAGAAGAATCGATTATAGTCATATTTTGTTTAAGAATATTTTTATTTATTGCATCCTTGAGCATATAAAATGCAGGTCTGTCCTTAATTGAACCGCCGGGATTCTGAGATTCCGTTTTAGCGTAAACTTTAGCACCGTCAGAACTGTTAAATAAATTATCCAATAAACAAATATTCGTTCTGCCTATAGAATTAAATATATTTAAACTTAAAAAATTTAATTTATATTTTAAATCGTTTTCAGTTATTTCTTCTTTTGCCATTATGATTTGTTTATTTTTTTAAACCGTTTTTTTCGACTATTATTTCATAATCGGTATCGTTTATTTTATTTATGGAAACCACCTTGTGTCCTTGTTCCTCCATAGAGCGGGGAACATTTCTTATGGCGGGCTCATAATCTACTATTATTCTCAGTATTTCGCCTTGATTTATTTTTTCTAATGCAAGTTTGGATCTGACAAAAGTAAAAGGGCATATTTCGCCTTTAATGTCTAATTCGCTATTGTATTCAGCCATTATAATACGCTCTCCGACAAATTTTATTTTATATTATTGTATATTTTTATTTAATTAAAAAATGTTCATTGCAGTTAAATAGTAAAAATGGCTCACTGTATTGCAATTGCATCAAGCTTTAAATTCGCATAATTCTTCATATTCTATTAGATCAACCACTGTCGGATTTTCCCCGCAAAGCGGGCAAGTCTTGTCTTGTCTCAGTTTCATTTCTGTAAATTTCATATCTAAGGCATCATATATTAATAATCTGCCGTTTAATGTCGTTCCAATACCCAGTATTATTTTTATGGCTTCGTTTGCCTGTATTGCTCCGATGACGCCAGATAAGACGCCCAAAACGCCGGCTTCTTGGCAGCTTGGAACTAATCCTGCCGGCGGAGGCGAAGGGAATAAACACCTGTAGCAAGGACCATTGTCGGGCAGAAACACTGTCGCCTGTCCGTCAAATCTGAAAATAGAACCGTAAACAAGGGGTTTTCCGTAAAAATGACATGCATCGTTAATCAGATACCGTGTAGGAAAATTATCGGTAGCATCTATTATTACGTCATAATCTTTAATAAGTTCCTGTATATTGTCGGAAGATATTTTTTCTTTATATGTTATAACCTTGACATCTGGGGTAATCCTTTCAATAGAATCTTTTGCCGAGTCGACTTTATATCTTCCTACGTCTTTATTGCCGTGCCATATCTGTCTTTGCAGGTTTGAAAGGTCAACAGTGTCAAAATCGGCTATGCCGAGTGTCCCTATTCCTGCAGCTCCGAGATATAAACCGCACGGAGCTCCTAAACCGCCTGCGCCTATCAAAAGGACTTTAGAAGATAATAATTTTTCCTGACCTTCTCCGCCGACTTCGGGCAATATTATATGCCTAGCGTATCTTTTAATCTGTTCTTCCGTAAAATCCAAAATGACCTCCGCTCATAAAATAACGTAAATAAAATTTTAATTTATTCAATGATATCCAATACGATAGGCTCAACGCTCACGCCTTTAGATTCTAAGAATTTTATTGCTTTTTCTATATCTGCCTGTTCACCTTCGACTTCGAGGGCAATTATGCCTATATCGTTAGAAATACTGGCACTTCTAATATTAGTTATTACATTGTAATTTTTACCTATTAAATATATCAGCGGGTCTTTAATTACTTCCTGAGGATAATTTAAATAAAATTTTTTTTTTTCGGAAGTTCCTCCCGCAATTGCAGGTATTATAGAAATTGTATCTCCGTCTTTTACCTTTGAATCGTTATTGTCTATAAATCTTATATCTTCGTCGTTTAAATAAACATTAACGAATCTTCTGACCTGGTCATTTTTTTCGCATATCCGTTCTTTTATTCCTGGATAAGCCTTTTCAAGGTCGTTAATAATTTCTAAAATATTAGTTCCCGCAGCATCAACTTCCGATTTTCCGCCGGTTAAGGTTCTTAAAGGCGTCGGTATTCTAACAATTATAGCCATATTTCCTCCAGACTATTATTAATTAAATAAATTGTTTAATTTGTTTTTTTATTATTTCATTTTTTGTTTTTTTCTTTCTCCCGTACTTTTTTTAGAACGTCTTCAAATTCTTCCAAATTAGGTTTTATAACAGGCGCGTCATCTAATCTGCCGTTAAGCGCCTCTAATGTCTTTAAACCGTTACCTGTAATTGCAAGTACGGTTGTTTCATTTTTATTGATATACCCCTTTTCAATAAGCTTTTTAGCAACTGCTACCGTAACGCCCCCGGCCGTTTCTGTAAATATGCCCTCGGTAGATGCCAGCAGTTTCATGCCCTCCACTATTTCATCGTCTGTAGCATCTTCACCGAATCCGCCGCTTTTATGCATTAAGTCTGCAGCATAATAACCGTCGGCAGGATTGCCTATTGCAAGAGATTTTGCAATGGTATCCGGTGTTTTTACAGGTTTAATAAATTCCCTTTTCTCTTTTACCGTTGAAGTAATCGGGTTACATCCGGTAGCCTGTGCTCCGAAAATTTTAGTATTATGCTTTTCTATTAATCCGCAGTATTCAAATTCTTCAATTGATTTTCCGACTTTTGTAATGAGCGAACCTCCAGCCATTGGAACAACAACGTTATCCGGAGCTTTAAAACCCAATTGTTCAAGCATTTCAAAAGTAAGAGTTTTGGAACCTTCGGCATAGTAAGGTCTTAAGTTTATATTTACAAATGCCCAGTTATGCTTGCCTGCAATTTCAGTGCACAGTCTATTCACTTTATCGTAACTCCCTTCAATTTTGACTAAATTAGTGCCGTATATTAACGTTCCGAGAACCTTGCCGGTTTCTAAATTTGAAGGAATAAACACAAAACATTCGAAACCGGAAGCGGCGGAACATGCGGCAGTCGCATTTGCAAGATTTCCGGTTGAGGCGCACGCAATTACCTTAAAACCAAATTCTTTTGCTTTGGCTATAGCAACGGAAACAACTCTATCTTTAAAAGAAAGGGTGGGAAAGTTGACTGCATCATTTTTTATGTATAAATGTTTAATCCCTAAAACTTTGGCAAGATTATCCGCCTTAACTAAAGGGGTAAATCCCACATCTTTGCCTATTTCTATATCGCCTTTAATGGGAAGCAATTCTCTGTATCTCCACATATTCGGCTGCCTTGACTTAATTTTCTCGACGCTTATATTTTTTTTGATTTTATCATAATCGTAATCCACCTCTAATGGACCAAAGCAATAATCGCAGACATAAAGAGCGCTATCAGGATATTCCTTGCCGCATTCCCTGCATTTTAATCCTTTTACAAACATTTTGTCTCCTTGTATGAATATAAATACATATGTTATTTTATTTAATTTGGTTTATTTAGTGTTGATTTAGTTACCTTAATTAATTTTTTAATTGATTTAATTAAAATTATAGATTTTTATAAAATAATAAAAAAATACAGCAAAAAAAAAGCCCCTTCTTCCGGTAAAATATGAAGAAAAGGCTTTTAACGCTTATCTTCTTATCTTCCAGGTATAATCATTGTTTAATCCGACGATGTTATTATGACGTTATATACATAAACGCCACATCCCTGCGGGAATTAGCACCGAAATTTAACTTTCACATTTTCGGTTGCTGCGGTTTCAAACGGGCCCGTCCCTTCACCGCTCTTGATAAGAAATATCAAATTATTTTTTAAATTTAAAAGAGCAATAATATTAATTATTAAATTAAAATAATAAAATAATTAACTGACTATAGTAAACTATATATCGTTTTAGAATTATATATTATAATTTAATTTATGTCAAATTATTTATTCGCTTCCGTCGGCAAGAGCCGAATCTTTTTTGTTGTTGCCTAAAAATGATGTCTGCCCCTGATAAATATAATAAAAAAATAGTGTTTATCCCTAATAAAAATTGCCGGTCGAAAAGGCTAAATCTTTTCTGCCACTACTGCAGTGCCGTAAGCAACTACTTCGCTCATTGATTGACCCTGCCCTGAATCAAACTCGTTGCTGTCGAAGCGCATCATCGTGACAGCGGTTGCGTTAAGGTTTTGCGCTTCCTGAATCATTGTCTGAATCGCCTCGTCCCTTGTCTGAATTACCAATTTTATGTATCCGTCCTGATTTCCGCCAAACATTGCCTTTAGATTTCCAAACATATTGCCGAACACCGTTCTTGATTTAATTGATGCTCCCTGCACAAGCCCTTTTACTTCAGTAATTTTATAACCTGGGATATTTTCAGACGTAACTACCAGCATTTTTGCCTCCTTGAATTTATTTTATTTGTTATTGAATTTTAATTTCATGAAACTGTGCGGCGTCTTTCCTTATCCTATTTACAGCTATGAGTTATTTTAATTGTTTGCGGTATGCGCGGCTCATAACCGTATATTATTAATACAATCAATAATGTATATATGATAGCACATAATAATATATAATCAATCATGAAGCAAAAAATGTTTTTAATTAATATAGATTGTGCTAATATAAAATATTAGTTCCGGCGATATTGCCAAAATCAAAATGTTTCAAAAATTATAATTTTATGTTTGCACCGTTGCTTAATATAATATATATATGTTGATATACAATGTCATTAAAAAAGTTATCGTTGCAAAGTAATCCGCTAAAAAAAATTAAAGCGGTAAAAATAGGCATAGCGCTATTATTTGTTATGGTTTTCGCATCATTTTTTTTATCAGGCTGCGTTCCGTATATAATTGGAGGCTCTTATCCCCAACCTAACGCAAGCGCCGCCGCTCACCGATATTACGCTCCGCAATTTTTGCCCCATAATACAGAAGAAGGTATAGCGTCATGGTATGGACCCGGATTTCAAGGAAGACCTACGGCAAGCGGGCAAATTTATAATATGTACGACTTAACCGCTGCTTCGAGGACTTTGCCTCTTGATACATATGCTTATGTTACCGATTTGCAGAACGGCAGAAGCGTTGAGGTGTATGTTAACGACAGAGGACCTTACTACGGCGGAAGAATAATGGATCTTTCGTATGCCGCCGCCCGCGCCTTAAACATACTCGGACCGGGCACAGCTCTTGTCAAAATTCAATATTTAGGACCGAATCCTTCTGCTGCAAGAATTGAACAAAACGAAATAAACGGGTTTGGAACTAAGTATCTTCCGCCTCTCACTGGGTACACGCTGCAATTTGCAGCTTATACATCCAGGGTTAAGGCCGTCAATAAAGAAAAAGAAATTGCGAAGTTAGTGCCGGGTGTGCATATTATAATAAAAACAGTGCGCAATACCGCTTATTATTGCGTGGTATTAGGAAGATTCAACAGTTTAAATAAAGCATATACTTTTGCGAAAGTTATTGCAAAGTATGGCAAGGATATATATATTACCAGAAGAGGATAAATAAAAAGGAGGAAAGATAAATGAAAATAGCAGCTTTAATACCTGCAAGGTTTGCTTCTACAAGATTTGAAGGGAAGCCTCTTGCAAAAATTATGGGCAAACCTATGATACAGCACGTATGGGAAGGCGTATCTAAATCTGCCGTAATATCTGAAATAATTGTCGCTACCGAAGATAAAAGAGTTTTTGATGCCGTTATCAATTTTGGAGGCAATGCTGTTATGACTAAAAATACGCACGCATCGGGTACCGACAGAATAATTGAGGCATCTGAAAATCTTGATGCCGATATTATATTAAATATTCAGGGTGACGAACCTTTGGTGAATAATGAAATAATAGATGCCTTAATAGAACCTTTTAAAGAAGATGAAAGCATAGTTTTTACAAGCGTTAAAACTCCTATTTATTCATTTGAAGAATTTATGGATATTAATAGTGTAAAAGTTGTGACGGATAATAGCGACTATGGAATTTATTTTTCAAGAAGTCCTATACCTTTTGACAGAAACCGCTACGATTTAAAATTTAATTTAATAGATAACAATATAAGCAAATTAAAAGATAAAAATAATAAAGAGAGCAAAAAACCGTTCGGATTTAAGCACTTAGGTTTTTATGGGTATAGAAAAGATTTTCTCAGAACTTTCGGGCTATTGCCATCTTCATATTTAGAACAGAAAGAAATGCTCGAACAGTTGAGAGCAATTGAAAACGGTTATAAAATTAAGGTAAGAACGGTCAGTATTTCAACAATACCTGTTGATGTACCTGCCGATATAAAAAAAGTTGAAAGTTATTTATTAAAATTATATAATTAACATCTTATAATTAATGTTTGTTTTTCATAAAAATTAAATTTCAAAAAAAGAGGTATTAAACAGAAATGAAAAAGGGAATCCATCCGGAATATCTTGAAACAAAAGTAAGGTGTGCATGCGGAAATGAATTTGTTACAGGAAGCACCGTAAAAGAAATTCATATAGACATTTGCTCCCAGTGTCATCCGTTTTATACCGGCAAACAAAAATTTGTCGATAGCGCAGGCAGAATAGAAAAGTTTAATAAAAAGTATAATATAGAAAAAAAGAAATAAAATAATTTTAACCTATTCGCCTGAACGTCCCGTTCCGCGAGATATAAACGCACGTCGTATACGGGATGAAAGGCGGAATGGTTTTCAAACATTGTCCGTAAAGCAATATCTCAGCAGGAACTGCGGAAAAAAGTTTACTTTATCTTACGTGTTTTGTCTTAATTTATTCCAATTAATTTACTTAATTAACAGCTGCCGATGAACCGGCTAACAGACCGAGATAGCGAGATAGCTAGATAGATGGTTAAACTAATAAATTATACGACTAATCCTGAAATTACTGTTGCAATAGCTGCAAGGCTGTGTTACAGCGCTTCAGATATAATAAAAATAGAGTATGATTTTAAAGAAGCTGAAGACGGTTTAGAAAAAGCGAGAAAGTTAATAAAAAAAATTAGAACTTCAGGACATGAATCAGTGCTTGAACACGCTAATTTTACGTTTATAGTAGATAAACTATCCAGAAGCGCTTCACATCAGTTAGTAAGGCATAGAATAGCCTCGTATTCCCAGAGAAGCCAAAGGTATGTAAAAGAAATTAATCCGCAAATAGTTATTCCTGAATCTATATCTGAAAATAAAGAATTTTTAGATAAATTCAATAACTTAGTCGCAGAAATTTATTCTTTATACGGGTTTTTTTTAGAAAATGGCATTCCCGCCGAAGATGCAAGGTATATTTTGCCTAATGCCGCACAAACACAATTAAGTTTTACTATGAACGCAAGAGAGCTGCTGCATTTTTTTAAATTAAGAGGATGCGAAAGAGCACAGTGGGAGATAAGAAATCTTGCTAAGGAAATTTTTAAACTTGTTTATCCGATAGCTCCGTCTATTTTCCAGAACGCAGGACCGTCTTGCGTCAGAAGCGGCTGCTCAGAAGGAGAGTTTAGCTGTGGCAGACCTTTAGAAATTAAAAAAGAATGGATGAAGGGTTTAGCATAATGGAAGATTTAATCGAACAGAATAATTATAAAAATGATAATGAATTGCCTTTTGTAAAACTTGAAAATGCTATAGTGCAAAAGTGTAAAGAACTTAAGGAAGAAGCTAAAAATCTTAATGAAAATATTCAAGAAATCAGCAAAGACGGTTTTAATGAATCAGCTAAAGAACCTATTAAAAGATATAACGCAATCAAAAGGGTCACCGATACTTTCGATGAATACAATAAAATACTTTCGGACATAGAAGAACTTCAAAGGCTTAAAAAAAAAGAATCAGATAATGAACTTTTAGCTATGGAGATACAGGAGATTAACGACCTGCAGGCTAAAGCAAATAAAGCTTCAGAAGCAATAAAAGAATATTTTTATCCTAAAGATGCCGATGCTGACAAAGATATACTTTTGGAGATAAGAGCGGCGACAGGCGGGGAAGAAGCTGCGCTTTTTGCTCTGGATTTATATAAAATGTATAATAAATATGCGATAATAAAAAATTTCAATTTTGAACTTATTTCTTCGAGCTATTCCGCATCCGGAGGGCTTAAAGAAGCTGTAATATCAGTAAAAGGCAAAGATGTTTTCAGACTTTTAAAATACGAAAGCGGCGTGCACAGGGTACAAAGAATTCCTGCAACAGAAACTCAGGGAAGAGTGCATACTTCAGCCGCTACAATCGCAGTTATGCTGGAACCGGAAGAGATAGACCTTAAGATAGCTTCCGAAGATTTAAGGATAGATGTTTACAGGTCAACCGGACATGGCGGGCAGAGTGTAAACACGACTGATTCTGCAGTCAGGATAACGCACTTGCCTACTAATCTTGTTGTCACATGCCAGGATGAAAAATCACAGCATAAAAATAAGGCTAAAGCTTTAAGAATATTAAGGTCACGATTATTAAGCAGATTAGAAGCCGATAAAAAATCTATTGAAGCCAAAAATAGAAAAAATATGGTAGGAAGCGGAGACAGAAGCGAAAAAATAAGAACATATAATTTTTCACAGGGCAGAATAACAGATCATAGGGCGGGAATAACACTTCATAAACTTAATTACATTATGGAAGGAAATCTTGACGAGCTGCTAATTCCTTTGTCAAAATATTTTGAGTCGCAAAAGTCTCTTGAAATCAAATAATTTTACTATTTTTGAAACGATTAAAGCCGGTTCTGAATATTTAAAAGAAAACAATAACGAGATTCTTGATTGTTTTAAAGAATCTTTGCTTCTTATGAGTTATGCTTTAAACGTTTCTATTGAAAAAATTATTGTAAACTATGAAAATAAAATAACTGAAGACAAGCTGAATATTTTTAACGGTTATATTGAAAGAAGGGCAAAAAAAGAACCATTCGCATATATAATTAATAATAAAGAATTTTATTCTATAGATTTTTTTGTGGATAAAAATGTTCTGATACCGAGACCTGATACCGAAATTTTAGTCGATGAAGGTTTAAAAGAAATTTATAGATTCAATAATAAAAAAATAAACAGCGTCAATTCTTATAGCCGTCATAACTACAATGGGTCGGATATAAAAAATAATATAGCCAAAAACATCAGCGTTATAGATATTGGCACAGGTTCGGGCGCCATTGCGGTATCAATAGCTAAGAACTACAAATATTCAAATATTGAAATATTTGCCGCCGATAACAGTTATAAAGCTTTAAATATTGCAAAAAAAAATGCAGTATTAAATAATGTAGAAAATAAAATTAAATTAACGTATTTTAATATTTTAAATCCAAATATATGCTGGTATAATGAATCTAGTAAAAAATACGGTACCGATTTTTACAGTTTTGATATTATAATATCAAATCCGCCTTATATAATATCGTCTGATGTCGGTTTTCTCAGCGATGAAGTTAAAAATTACGAACCTTGCGCAGCTCTTGACGGAGGCATTGACGGGCTTAAATTTTACAGGAAAATATTCAAATTGTTTTTATCGGCAATAGAAAATTCGGTTAATAGTAATTTAACAGCTAAAGAATTTTGTTTATTATTAGAAATAGATTACAGATACAAAGAAGAAATAAAAAAAATTTATGAATTGACATTTTACGGTAAAGATAATAAATATAATAATAGCAGTAAAGATTATAAATATAAAATAAGTACAAAAGGTAATAAAAACAATCCAATCAATATAACAATCAATTTTATAAAAGATCTGTCAGGAAAAGAAAGGGTGGCAAAGATTAATTATGGAAAAAATGATAATTGAAGGCGGTATCCCTTTAAGGGGCGAAGTATCTATAAGCGGTTCGAAGAACGCTGCATTACCTATTATTGCATCATCTATTATGTTTGACGATTCCGACAATGAACTGTATAATGTTCCAAATCTTCAGGATATATCTACTATAAAGAAACTTCTTATTAGTCTTAATGCCGAGGTAAAAGATTCGGATGACGGAAAATTATCTATAAATACCTCAACCATTAACAACTTTGATGCGCCTTATGACCTTGTGAAAACTATGAGAGCTTCGGTTCTTGTTCTGGGACCGCTGCTTGCTAAATACAAAAAAGCCAGAGTGTCGCTTCCGGGCGGATGCGCTATTGGAGCGAGGCCTATCGATTTCCATTTACAGGCGCTTAGGGCTCTCGGTGCCACTATTACGATGGAACATGGATATGTTGAGGCTACTGCCGGAAAACTTAAAGGCGCTGAAATTATTTTTCCGATACCTTCCGTTACGGGAACGGAAAATATTATTATGGCGGCAACGCTTGCGGAAGGCACTACTGTTATAAAAAATGCCGCAAGGGAGCCTGAAATAGACGATTTAATTCTTGCTTTATGCAATGGCGGAGCAAATATTAAAAGAGTCGAACCGTCCGTTATAGTTATCAAAGGAGTTAAAAAGTTGAATAAATTAAGCCATTATATTGTTTCAGACAGAATTGAAGCGGGTACCTATATGGTTGCTTCGGCTATAACGCAAGGCGATATTATAGTTAAGAACGTTAATCTGAATCATATGGGCGCAATTGTAGATAAATTAACCGAAGCAGGTGTAAAAATAAACGTTGTTTCAACTTCTTCGATAAGGGTAAAAGGTCCTAAAACGATTAAAAGCGTTGATATTTCAACTGCCCCTTTTCCTTATTTTCCCACGGATATGCAGGCTCAAATGATGGCGCTTATGTCTATTGCAGGAGGATTATGCGTTATAACTGAAAATATTTTTGAAAATAGATTTATGCATGTAGCTGAGCTAAGAAGGCTTGGAGCCGATATAAAAGTGTGCGGTAATTTTGCTATAGTAAAAGGAACAAGCACTTTGTCGGGAACTGAAGTTATGGCGACGGATTTGAGAGCAAGCGCATCATTAGTTCTGGCAGGGCTAGCTTCGTCCAAGGATTATACCTCTATATCCAGAATATATCATTTAGACAGAGGATATGAAGCCATGGAAAAAAAATTATCCGGTTTAGGCGCCATTATTTCAAGAATAGATGATTCAAACACGGCGGATTACAATGATGAATATTTATCAAATCAATCAATAGCATCGGGAATTAAATAAATGAAAGAAAAAGTGAGGATTGCAATTCCGAAAGGACGTGTGCTTGAAAGCGCCCTTGATTTATTAAGAAAATCGGGGTTCATTAAACATTCTGATGAAGATTATAATTCTCGAAAATTAATATTTAATTATGAAGACGATAATGCAAAATTATTAATAGTCAAACCATGGGATGTTCCTACTTTTGTTGAGTATGGTGCTGCTGATATCGGTGTAGCAGGGAAGGATATTTTGCTTGAGAAATTTAAAAATGTTTACGAACCTCTTGATTTGGGCATTGGTAAATGCAAGATAGCAGTTGCTGTGCATAGGTCAATAAATTTTGGCAATATTGCCGGCGCGGATGCAGCAGTTTTAGAAAAATTGGACAAAAATGAAAAAATGGCAATCAACGGTAGTGAAGTAAATAATATTCGAACTGCATTATATCTGTCAAATAATATAAGAGTGGCAACAAAATATGTAAACATAACAAAAGATTTTTTTAAAAAAAAAGGTATAAGCGTTCAGATAGTCAAACTGTACGGAAATATTGAACTGGCTCCTTTAACCGGGCTTTGCGAGGTCATAGTGGATCTTGTATCTACGGGTGAAACTCTGAGGCAAAACAATCTTCTGCTTATTGAAGAAATAGCCATTATAACATCCCGTTTAATCGTCAACAGGGCAAGCTTAAAGACAAATCCTAAAGAAATACATAATATTATAATGAGAATAAATCAAAATATAAAAGCATAAAATATAAAAATATAGAACTTTGAGAATATTATATATTATATATAAAATATAAAATGAAATTTTTTGACGCCAAAAAGGATAATTTTAAATCATTTATTTTTGAAAGAAGGAAACTTCAGTTAAGTTTTAGCGTGAATATTCAGCATGATTTAGAAATTATGCGTAATAAAATTATAGAAGAAAAAGATAATGCTCTATCTTTTTATACGGCAAAATTTGACAATGTACAAATAGACCCGGCTGAATTTGCAATAAATGAAAAAGATAAAAAAAATGCGTTAGATTTTTTATCCGCTGATGAACGAAAAATATTAGAAAAAACAATCAAAAGAGTTTTCGACTATCACTCAAAGCAAAAAATAAAAACATGGTTTTCTTTTGACAATGGAGAAAACACTGAAGAATACGAAGAAAATTCTAAAGAGCGTGTTAAATCTAACCGCAATGCTGATAAAATAAATGAAGATATTTCCACTCCCGGAATTATTACAGGGCAATTGATTGCGCCGCTGCAACGGGTCGGAATATATGTTCCGGGAGGGAAAGCAAGCTACCCTTCTTCGGTTATTATGAACGCTATACCTGCAAAAGCTGCAGGAGTCAAAGAATTGTTTATGGTTACGCCTCCTTCCGACAAATTAAACAATTATGTTATCGCTGCCGCCGTTTTATGCGGCGTAGATAAAATATACAGGATAGGAGGACCGCAGGCTATATTTGCGCTGGCTTATGGAACTGAAACTATTAGTGCGGTTGATAAAATTGTCGGACCAGGTAATATATATGTTGCAACTGCCAAAAAAATGGTCTACGGAGATGTAGATATAGATATGATAGCCGGTCCAAGTGAAATTACAGTGATATGCGATGAATTTGCAAATCCGGACAAAGCAGCGATTGATTTAATGTCGCAGGCAGAGCATGATGAAATGGCTGTTTCTACACTTATCACAAATTCTTTTGATTTGATAGAAAATGTTAAAAAATCTTTAGAAAAACTGATACCAAAAGAAGATAGAAAAAAAATTATAGAGAAATCTTTAGATTCCAACGGTTCTTTGGTTTTAACCGGTTCTGTAAACGAATCTATCAGTATTGCTAATGATTTAGCGCCTGAACATTTAGAATTGTATATAAAAGAACCGTTTGAAAAATTATTTTTAATAAAAAATGCGGGTGCCGTATTTCTTGGAGAAAATACTCCCGAAGCAATAGGTGATTACATTGCAGGACCAAGTCATGTTTTGCCGACCGGAGGAACTGCAAGATTCTTTTCGCCGCTCGATACTATATCGTTTTTAAAAAGAACAAGCGTTATTTTTTCAACCGAAGACTTTTTAAATAAAAATGCAAAAGATATAAAGTTTTTTTCCGATATTGAAGGTTTGGGAGCTCACGGCAATTCGGTGCTTATGCGCACGCACCGGCGAAATGATTAGCGTTGTATTATACTGCACGTAAATATTATATTAATTTTTAAAAACGAGCATTGTCATTTTATGAAAATAGATAATTTCATTAAAGAAAGCGTAATTAATCTCAAGCCGTATATCCCTGTTGAAATTGAACAGGACTCCAATTCACTGAAATTAGACGCCAATGAATCTAATTATACTTTGAATAAAAGTTTAAAAAAAAAGTACGCCGATTTTATTAAAGGAACACTTATCAATTTATATCCCGATTCGGGTAATAAAAGGCTAATCAGATTGCTGGAAAATCATTATAGCGCGAGATCCGATAATTTTATTTTTGGAAACGGTTCTGATGAACTTATTTCTATAATTTTGGCAAGTTTAAAAAAAGATATTATCGTCAATATTCCTTATCCTACATTTTCTATGTATGAAATTATTGCAAAATACAATGATCTAAAAGTTAATAATATTAACCTGCTTGAAGATTTTTTTGAATTGCCGCCCAATATACTTAATCAAGGCGCAGCATCTCCTGCTTGTGAAAAACGTTTAAATTGCTATGACGATGAAAAAACAGAAAGTAGCGGCGGGCAGAAAAATATTTATTTTTTCGCCTATCCTAACAATCCTACAGGAAATCATTTTAGCAGCGATATATTGTTTAATCTTCTTGACGGCAAAAATAATATTGTCGTTATAGATGAAGCGTATTTAATGTTTTCAGATAAAGAATCGTTTATTAAATATTTAAATAAATACGAAAATTTAATAGTATTGAAAACATTTTCTAAAATAGGATTGGCAGGATTAAGATTCGGGATGCTTTTTGCAGGAGATAAATTAATAAACGAGTTTAAAAAAATTAAACTTCCGTATAACATAAACTCATTGACTCTTGCTTCTATAGAGTTCTTTTTAAATAATTATAGATTTTTTGAAAAAAATGTTCATAAAACCGTTGTTCAACGCGATAAATTATTTTTAAAACTAAAAAAGCTAAATTTTATTAATGTCTATAAATCAGATGCTAATTTTATTTTTTTTGGCTTAATTGATGAAAATATTAAATCTGCATTTGACGCTTTTCTAAAAAAACATAACATAGCTATAAGAAATTTTACAGGACGGTTTGAAAATTTTTACAGAATAACGGTAGGTCTTCCATCAGAAAATGATAAAATAATTGAATATTTCAAAGAATTTGACTCGACAAAATAATTACTGTTAAATAACTAAAGTGTATAGTTAAAATGACTAAAGACGAGCAATTAAAAAATAAAGAGTTAAGAAAAGACAGGTTTCAAAGAAAGACTAAAGAAACAGATATAGAGCTATATTTAAATATTGACGGAAATGGTGAATATATTATAGATACCGGCATTCCATTTTTCAATCATATGCTGGAACAGCTGGCGAAACATTCCAATTTTGATGTTAATCTGCATGCGAAAGGCGATACCGAAATAGATTTACATCATTTAATAGAAGATACCGGAATTGTTATAGGGCAGGCTCTCAATAAACTTGCCGGAGAAAAGAAAGGCATAAAAAGGTACGGATTTGCCTCGGTTCCCATGGATGAGGCGTTAGTACAGACCACTGTCGATTTTAGCGGCAGGGCTTATTTTGTTTATCATTATTATAATAATGATAATAATAAAAGCGCTTGCGGCAATTATAATATAAAAAGTAAAAAAGCGCAGTTATCTATATATAATAATAACGGTTTTGATGATTTATCAAACGGATTTAATCTATTTAAGAGAAAAAGCACAGAAAGACTTATAGATAAATTTATTAATAGGCAAAACGTGTCCGATGCAAGCTCTAAGCATGCAACACAAAAAACAAATTCAATTAATAATTCCGATTTTATGCAATCTGCCAAATCAATTAACGACAGCGAAAAATTAAAATTAGGGTTATTTGATTTAGAATTGGTGTATAATGAATTAGTTGCGGAGATTTTTTTCTATGATTATATAAATATATTTTTTGAGGCCCTCTGTAAAAACGCTTTAATTAATCTGCATATTAATGTTATGTACGGTAACAATTATCATCATATAACAGAAGCAGTTTTTAAATCTTGCGCCGTAAGTATTTCTGACGCATTAAGCAAGACAGGAAGGAATAATATTCTTTCGACGAAAGGAATAATTTAATTAAAAAATTATATTATGTATTTAATATTAAAAGATAAGTTAAAAGACAGACTAAGATTAAGAACTTATTCTTTTTTTTATATTTTTCAGTATTTAGCGAATAATTTTTATTTACGTGCGGTATTGCTGCTATTTTTTTCTTTAAACGGCATTTTATTATTTACAAACATTAAAAACGCCTGTGCCGGTGACCGCAATTTAACTAAAATAACGTCCGTTTACATTAACTATCAAAATAACACCATTAATATTTATACAATCGGAAAACCGTTTTATAAAGGATACTTATTTAAAAAAGGACAGGATAATTTTTTTATTGTAGCATTTGGACATGCGGTTCTTTATGGAAATTCCGGCAGGAGAAGTATTCCTTTTGGAGACATTGATAATATTTTGTTCGCTCAATTTGCTGTAAATCCTTATGTCGTTCATATTGTAGCTAAAGAGAAATTGTTTGAAAGACTGCCTATAAAAACTATTTTCATCGGCAATAATAAATATGATACCGTTGTTTACGGAACCGGCAAGATAGAAACATTCAGCAATGCAGTCCCGCAGCTTAAAAAATATAATCGGCAGAAACCTGTATTTAATGTTTTCATTGATGCCGGTCATGGAGGAAGCGATCCGGGAGGGGTAGGACCAATGGGTTTGCCTGAAGCCTTTGTTAATTTAAGCATTGCTTTAAAACTTCAAAAACTATTAAACGCAAAGGGTATAAAAACCGAGATAGACAGAACCTCAAATGTTAACGTCAGCTTGCAGCAGCGTGTAAATGAGGCTAATAACAGCGGAGCCAATCTTTTTATAGGTCTATATTGTAATTCAGCGGTTGTGCCGTATCTATACGGAACCACTACTTACTATTTTCACAAAAATTCGTATCCTTTTGCAAAATTTTTAAATCATTATGTGTCTAAACATTTAAAACTTAAAAATGACGGCACCGTAATGGACGATTTATATGTAATAAGATTTACAAGAATGCCCGCGGTATTAATAGAATATGCTTATATATCTAATCCCTTAGAGGAGCATCTGATTGCTTCTGCAACATTCAGACAATTAATTGCGGATGCTATTTCAAACGCAATATATAAATATTATATAGCAGATAAAAGATATTAATTAATATATAAATATGATAAATAAAGCTCTTAAAATAGTTATTGTAGATTATGGCATGGGCAATCTTAATAATGTAAAAAATTCATTTAATAAAATAGGTTTTGATTCCACTATTACCCATGATTTTCATGAAATAGAAAAGGCTACGCATCTCGTGCTTCCCGGAGTAGGAGGATTTAAAGATGCAATGAAAGAACTTAAGAATAAAGATTTAATACAGCCTATTAAAGATGCAGTATCAAATCATAACTTTGTTTCATTTCTTGGGATATGTCTGGGCATGCAGCTTTTATTTGAACATTCTGAAGAATTTGGAAATTCCGAAGGACTTGGGATATTAAAAGGCAAAGTGATTAAATTTAATAGTGATATTGTTCCGATAATTCCGCATGTCGGCTGGAATGATATTAATATAAAAAAAAACGGAATAAAAGAATTTCAAAATATAGAAAATAATAGTTTTTTTTATTTTCTGCATTCTTATTATTGCAAACCCGATGATGATACTATTACCGCTGCTTCTTGTTTCTATTACGAGACATTTACAGCGTGCGTAAAAAAGGATAATATTTTTGCGTGCCAGTTTCATCCTGAAAAGAGTCATGATGCCGGACTGACATTGTTAAAAAATTTTGTGTCTTAATTTTTACAAGCTGATTAGTCATCTTTAACATAAAACTTTCATCATAAGGAAAAGGTATAGGAAAAGGTATCAGATTTATTATTTGCATATGAAATATTAAATTTACAAAGAAGGAAAAGGTGTCAGATTTATTTTTTTGCATACGAAGCATTTAATTTACAGAAAAAATATTTGCAAAAAAAATTAATCTGACACCTTTTCCGATATATAAAAACTATAAAAATTAGATAAAAGTATAAAAACGAATATGATTATTATACCGGCTGTAGATATTTTGGGCTCAGAATGCGTAAGGCTTGCAAAGGGAAATTATAAAGATAAAAAAAATTATAAATTGACGCCGTTAGAGGCCGCTTTAAATTGGCAGAGTCAAGGTGCTAAAAGGCTTCATGTAGTTGATCTTGACGGTGCAAAATCAGGGAATCCGGAAAATTTCGATATAATTAATGATATTGTCAAATCTGTTAATATTCCTGTTGAAATCGGCGGAGGAATAAGGGACGATGAAACAATAGAAAATTATTTTAATGCAGGTGCTTCGTATGTTATTCTCGGGTCTATTCTTTTTAAAAATATCAGCGGTATTTTAAAATCTCTGGAAAAATACGAGGGGAAAATAATTGCAGGTCTTGATTTATTTAATAAAAAAATTGCGTTATCCGGCTGGACGGAAAAAATAGAGGTAGACTTTTATGATGCAGTGGATAATCTGTATAATAATTACGGCGTTAGCCAGTTTATTTTTACCGATATCAACAGAGATGGAATGCTCAAAGGACCGAATATTGATTTTATAAAAGAATGTTCTTCTATATGCAAGGATGTGCAGAAAATAAGCAATAATACAGATAGCAGTCTATGTAATGCTGATAATAATGACGATAGCGCTATTAATAATATTAAGTTTATAGCTTCAGGAGGAGTATCCTGCATTGGCGACGTTAGGCTGCTGAGAGATTTATACTTAGATAACATGCTCGGTATAATAACAGGAAAAGCGCTATATGACGATAGGCTTAATTTAGAAGAAGCTATTAAAACGCTGCAATAAATAAATAATTATTATAAACATAAACAAAAATGTTAGCAAAAAGAATTATTCCGTGTCTTGATATTAAAGACAATAAGGTTGTAAAAGGTATAAATTTCGAATCTGTCAAATCGGCAGGCGACCCCGTCGAACTTGCAGTCTCTTACAATGACGACCTTGCTGATGAGTTGATGTTTCTTGATATTACAGCCTCGTTTGAGAAGAGAAAAACGTTGATAGAATTAGTAAAAGAGATTTCAAAAAACATTTTTATTCCATTTAGTGTTGGCGGCGGTATATCAGACATAAATGACATAAGGAATCTTTTAAACAGCGGAGCCGATAAAATATCTATTAACACTTCGGCAGTTTTAAATCCGGATTTAATTGATGAAGCTGCTAAAAAGTTTGGCTCTTCTACAATAATAATTGCCTTAGATGTAAAAAATATAGACGGCAGATATTGCGTTTTTACGCATG
>JAJYQS010000008.1 GCA_021794475.1 bacterium
CGCAAATGAATTGAACAGCAATATCTTAGCCGCATTTCAGGAACGGCAAATCTACAGAATAGACCATTATCTTGGGAAAGAAACCGTACAGAATATTCTCGCTTTCAGGTTTGCCAATGCAATATTTGAACCGGTATGGAATAATAAATATATAGACCATATCCAGATTTCCGCATTAGAATCGATAGGTGTCGGTTCGCGCGCAGGTTATTTTGATAATGCGGGCATCATAAGAGACATGATGCAAAATCATATGATGCAGCTGCTGTCGTTAGTTGCTATAGAACCGCCTGCCATATTTGATGCCGACGATTTAAGTAATGAAAAGGCCAAATTATTAAAGAGCGTAAGAAGATTGACAATAAACGACGTTAGGAATAATGTTGTTCGCGGTCAGTATGACAGAGGGACAATAGGCGATAACGAAGAAGCGCTAAGCTATAGAGAAGAAAAAGGTATCCCGGTTGATTCGATTACGGACACCTATGTTGCCTTGAAACTCTATATTGATAACTATAGGTGGGCAGGTGTTCCATTTTATATAAGGTCGGGAAAAAGAATAAAAGAGCACAAAACAGAAATTGCGGTTTATTTAAAAAAATTACCGCATAGCCTTTTCGGTAAAAATTCCATTGAAAATCTTGAGCAGAATATTATCACAATCACTATTCAGCCAAATGAAGGTATAGAGCTGAAAATAGGAGCAAAATCTCCAGGATTTAAAATGGAAATAGAACCTGTGGAACTTTCTTTTTTCTATAAATCTTCATTTAAAGGTACTCCGCCTGAAGCGTATGAAAGATTGCTGTATGATATAATGGAAGGAGACCAGACATTATTTTACAGAACTGATAATATGCTTATTTCGTGGAAATTAATCGGAGATATTATCAACGGCTGGAAAAGTTTGCCTGCGCCGCTGTTTCCAAATTACGAATCCGGTTCATGGGGACCTAAGGAAGCGGATGAATTAATTAATAAAGACGGAAGAGCGTGGCATAATGAAATATAAATATAAATAATATACAATACAATATAATAATATAATATAAATTAATGGATAAAATTTTTGTCATACATGAACATCATGCAAGTCATCTGCACTGGGATTTAAGATTTGAAGAGAATAATGTTCTGGTTTCGTTTGCATTACCGAAAGAACCTCCTGTGGATAAAGGTATAAAGCATCTTGCGATAAAAGTTGCGGATCATCCGCTTGAATATGCAGATTTTGAAGGCATAATACCCGAAGGTAATTACGGCGCCGGAATGGTAAAAATATGGGACAAAGGAACTTATAATTTATTAAAGAAAGATAACAGCAAATATATTTTAGATTTTAAAGGAAAAAAAATTACCGGCGAATATACCTTGCTGAAGTTCGCAAAGGCAGGCGAGAATCAATGGCTATTTTTTAAAAATTAAAATTTTATAATTAAAAATAATATTAGTATTAATGCGGAGGACAGCTCTTATGAACATAGATTTATTAATATCTAACAGAAAAAAATTTGGAGAGCTTATTGAATGCGGGCAGAGTCCATGGTTAGATAACATATCAAGATGCATGATCGATTCAGGCGAACTAAAATTATTGGTTGATAATAATATAATTACAGGAATTACCTCAAATCCTTCAATATTTGAAAAGGCGATTGATTCAGGAAAATGCAATTATCCGGAAACAATAAAAAAAATGTCGTCGCAAGGTCTTGATACTTTTGAGGTATACGATGCTATTACTCAGAGAGATATAAAAGACGCTGCTAAAATACTTTATCCTGTTTATAAAAAAACGTACGGCAAAGACGGCTTCGTCAGCATAGAAGTCCCGCCTGATATTGCAACAGATACGGAAACTTCAATTAAAGAAGCCGAGAGGATTTTTCAGGCAATAAACGAACCCAATCTGCTGATTAAAATACCTGCTACAAAAGAAGGTTTATCGGCTATAACACGCATTATCGGAAAAGGAATTAATGTCAATGTTACGCTGATGTTTTCCTTAACCCATTATATAAATGTTGCCGACGCTTATATGGAAGGCTTGGAAATGGCGCATAAAAACGGAATAGATATAAATAAAATTCATAGTGTAGCCAGCGTTTTTATAAGCAGGCTGGATACAATGGCAGACAACCTATTGGATAATGTGCTGAATAAAGCCGGCGGGGATGCCAAAAGCGGTATAATTTCCTTAAAGGGTCAGGCTGCGGTTGCTAATGCAAAGGTTATATATAATAAATTTATAGATATATTTAACGGAGAAAGATTTAAAAAATTAGAATCTATGGGCGCTAATATTCAAAGGCCATTGTGGGCAAGTACCAGCACTAAAAATCCGGATTATTATGATTTGAAATATGTAGAACCTATAGTTGCAAAAAATACGGTAAATACACTCCCAGAACAGACGATAGAAAGCATCGCGGACCACGGAAATATTAAGCCTGATACGGCAGAGCTTGACATTGAGAGTTCCGTAAATATTTTAAATGAGCTAAAAAAAATAGGTATAGATACTGAGCAGGCAGGAGAAATTTTGCAAAAAGAAGGTGTTAAATCATTTGAAGAATCGTATGATAAACTTTTAGATTCAATTAAAAATGTTTGATTATTATTATCAGGAGGGGAAATAGAATGAAATTAAAAAAAGGATTTGACGAAGACGCATTATCGAACGAAGAAATATCATTATTAAAAAATTTCGCTAAAAAATGCAGAGGCGATATATTAAAAATGACCACGGTTGCATCATCCGGGCACCCGGGCGGCTCTATGTCCTCTATCGATATTTATTCTATTTTATACGGCTGCGGCTTTGTTTATAATGATAACCCGTTTAAAGAAGACAGGGACATTATTCTTGTAAGCCACGGACATACGTCCCCCGGGGTTTATTCTGCATTGGGGAACTATGGTTTTTTTGATGTGGATGACGCTATCACATGGTTCAGATATGCAGGGTCGCCTTTTGAAGGGCATATAGAAAAATATGTTCCGGGTGTAGAATGGGATACCGGAAATCTTGGACAAGGTCTTTCCGCCGCCTGCGGATTTGCGCTTGCCTCCAGACTGCATGACTATAATAATCATATTTATTGCATTATGGGTGATGGGGAACAGACAAAAGGGCAGATATCGGAAGCCCGCAGATTCGCCGTTAAATATAAATTAAATAATTTAACGGTAATAGTTGACCATAACGGTTTGCAGATAGGCGGAAAAATATCCGACGTTATGCCTGATAATATAAAACAAAATTTTGAAGCTGACGGATTTTATACGTTTGAAATTGACGGTCACAATTTTAACGACATATACGCAGCGATTAAAAAAGCGCATTCGATTGATGCTCCTGTCGCGATTATTGCAAACACGGTAATGGGAAAGGGTGTTTCTTTTATGGAAAATAATGCCAAATTCCACGGTTCTACTTTAAACGAAGAGGACTGCAGAAAAGCCCTGAAAGAACTTGCAGAACCCGATAACTTAGCCGAATATATCGACAGAAGAAAACAGAAATTTTCAATTAAACCGCTGGCTGTTCGCAAAAATAATTATATTCTGATTAAAAATGCGGATAGCGCAATCACTTACACCAGAGAAAAAAATGTAGACAACCGGTCTGCTTTTGGAAATGCATTGGCTGATATTGCAAAGAAATACAAAGAGGGAACCGGAACTCAAAGATTACCCTTCGCAGTTTTTGATTGCGACCTTGAGGGCTCAGTTAAAACCGGCAGTTTCAGGTCGCTGTTTCCCGATAATTTTTTTGAATCCGGCATAGAGGAACACAACACCGCTACAATATCCGGCGCAGTATCGACTGCCGGCATTATGTCATTTTTTGCAGATTTTGGCGTATTCGGCATCGATGAGGTTTATAATCAGCAAAGATTAAACGATATAAATCATACAAATCTTAAAGTAGTCTGCACACACAGCGGTATAGACGTGGGCGAGGACGGAAAAACGCATCAGTGTATCGATTATTTTGGTCTGTTAAATTCTACATTTGGATTTAAAGTAATATTGCCGGCCGACCCCAATCAAACCGACAGAGCTATAAGATATATAGCGTCGCATGAAGGTAATTTTGCCGTTATAATGGGGCGTTCAATTATACCGGTTATTTTAAACGATGAGAATAACCCTGCATTTGGAAATGATTATGAATTTAAATACGGTAAAATGGATAAAATAATAGACGGCAGCGATGTCTGTATTATATCCGCAGGGAACATGACGGTACACGCTATTGAAGGAGCAAAAATGCTTCAGAAAGACGGAATAAAACCAATGCTTCTGAATATATCATGCCCTTCAGACATAGACATTGAAGACTTGAAAGCGGCAGCTAAGACAGGTTTGATAGTCACAATCGAGGACCATAACGTAAAAACAGGAATAGGTACTGCTATAGGTTCGCTGTTGGCAGAAAATAACATTCAAACAAAATTTAAAAAATTAGGCGCTTCCTTTTATTCATCTTCAGGTAAACCTGCGGACCTTTACAAGATAGCGGGTCTTTCGCCCGAAGGTCTGTATAATGCGGTTAAAGAAATTTTGTGATTATATAGCGTAACTATTTATACTATATTGTATTGTATTTCT
The DNA here is from genome assembly GCA_021794475.1 of bacterium. GTDB lineage: Bacteria > SZUA-79 > SZUA-79 > Acidulodesulfobacterales > Acidulodesulfobacteraceae > Acididesulfobacter. The sequence goes on from JAJYQS010000008.1 coordinate 4,618, forward strand.
AATTAGCTGCTTATTCATTCAGCTTAATCAGTTATTTATTTATATTTTTATTTTAATTTTACATTATAACTAATATTTTATATGAGTTTAAAAAATAGCAATATATGGGTCGGACTCCTCAGAATTTATATAGGCTTGTTTTTTCTATACGCGGTTCATTTTAAACTTGACCCGTATTTTTTTTCTTCCTTTCACGACAAAATAGCTTATTATGCGGGGCACGACCCTATTGTATTTTATGCCGACTTTTTAAATAATTATGTAATTCCTAATTCGTTTTTATTTGCTTTAATGGTTGTTATAGGCGAACTTGCCGCCGGACTTTTGCTGTCGGTCGGTTTTTTAACGCGAATAGCGGCTGCTGTCGGAATTTTCTTAAATTTAAATTATTTGCTGGCGATGTATTGGATATCGCCGGCAAGTCTCGGCATTAATCTGACGTTCATAGTATGCGAATTTGTAATTATGTTGTCTGATGCAGGCAAGACACTTGGGTTAGACGGTTTCAGTTTTTTTTGAACGAATATTTTTTAAAAGATTGACTTAAATTTCAATAAATATTAAAATTATCTTATCGGCATTCAAGTATCTCAAAAATGTCTCATATGGTGGATGTAGCTCAGTTGGTAGAGTCCCGGATTGTGACTCCGGTTGTCGCAGGTTCAAGCCCTGTCATCCACCCCACTTAAAACCGCATATTTCATAAGGTTTTCCAGTTTTAAGCATTTATCGTATTTAATCAAATAAGGCCATTTTTTACCCATTTTTGTCTTTTTTATGGCGAGATTTTCACATAGGTGATATAATATCTTCACATGCTTAAAATGCTTGTAAAATATGGAGATTCCGAAAAAGCTATAGAGCGTAAAATTGTTGTCGCAAAAACATTTTCTTCCATTCTTTAAAAACAAAATATTAACCGCAATAATGCCGCTCGACATTAAAAATTACCAGATTGAAAGAAAATTAGAATTGCTTTCTTTAGAAAAAAATAAAAACAAAAAAGAATCGGAGATAAATTTCAGGTCGGTTAATTATGAAATAATAATAATTTCTAACTTCTTTAATTTTTCCTGACTTTGACACCTTATACAGCTCAAAGCCACTAGAATACTATATTCATATTCTGAAAAAGTGCAATTTTCCTACTACGGTTTTTTAAATTGTAAATATTGTAATTAATTGCAATAAGAT
>JAJYQS010000089.1 GCA_021794475.1 bacterium
TAAACTATTTATATATTGCCGGATTATTTTTAATTGCAGGTTTTTTTATTTACGAACATTATTTAATTTATAAGAGTTTAAAAAATATAGATATGGCATTTTTTAATATGAACGGCTATATTTCTTTAAGCTTTTTTTTATTTATAACAGCTAGTGTTTTAAGCAGGATATTTTTAAAATTTTAATTAAGGATATTTTTTAATTGGAGACAGATACAATTTATCAAAGACTAAGCAAGAATATTTACGCCTCTTAGGCAGGAGCAGTTCACCGCCGCATATTTACTATATAATTACTATGCGGTATATTCTAATCTTTTTAAAATTTAAGAATGAAACGGAAAGCATATATAGTTGCTATTACAGGCGCTTCAGGTTCCATATACGGCTTTAGACTGTTAGAGGAGCTAATAAAGCATGATTTTTATGTTTATTTAATTATTTCGAAGCCTGCTTTCAAAGTAATAAGAAATGAATTAAATATGTTTGGAGGTTTAGACGCAGACAATAATTTTGCCGGTAAAACAGCCGGCGAGGGTTGTCCGGTATATAGCAGAGACATAGTCTATGATGAAATCAAATCTAAATTTAATATAAACAACAAAGACAAAGACAGCAATAGGAATAATTATGAATATTTAGATGAAATGTTTATCGAAGCAAAAATATCCAGCGGTTCGGCGGCGGATGTTCAAGGAATGGCTGTTATTCCCTGTTCTATGGGGAGTTTATCAAGAATTGCAAACGGAATTTCTGGAAATCTGATTGAAAGAGCTTCCGATGTTATGTTAAAAGAGCGTAAAAAGTTAATAATTTGTCCGAGAGAAACACCTTTAAATGATATACATTTAAAGAATATGCTCTCTTTAAGCAGAGCAGGAGCTGTGATATTGCCTCCGACCCCGGCTTTTTATAATGGACCTGAAAGTATTGGCGATATAATTAATTTTATAACCGGAAAAATTATGGATTCTTTCGGAATTGAAAATAATATATACAAAAGATGGAATCCAGATTATTGATTAATAAAAATAACTGACAATAAAATAATAAATGCAAAACAGTAAATAATGACAAACTTTGAAATTATTAAAAATAAGGTTTATAATAATATAAGATTGAGCGATGAGGATGGTTTATTTTTATTTTCTTCCAATGATATATTAACGCTCGGCGAACTCGCCGGTTACAAAAATTTTCAGATAAACGGCAGCAATGTATATTATATTGTAAATATACATATTAATTATACTAATATTTGCGTCAATCAGTGCGCTTTTTGCGCTTTTTACAGAAAAGAAAATCAAAAAGATGCTTACGCTCTCGGTATAGATGAAATAATTAATTTTATAAAATCTCATGCAAAAGAAAATAATTTTAAAGAGATACATATAGTCGGCGGGCTTCATCCGTCTTTGCCTTATGAATACTATCTAGAAATGGTTTGCGCGATAAAAGAAAATTTTCCATATGCTAATATTCAAGCTTTTACGGCAGTTGAAATAGATTATATGTCAAAAATATCGGGTCTGTCCATTGAAAAGGTTCTTATTGATTTGAAAAACAGCGGTTTAGGAAGTCTGCCCGGCGGAGGCGCAGAGATATTTAACGATAAATTAAGAAAAAAATTGTGCCCTCAGAAAATAAATGCCGACATCTGGACTAAGATTCATAAAACTGCGCATAATCTCGGTATACCGTCAAATGCGTCTATGCTGTACGGAGTGAAAGAATCTTATGAAGATAGAATTAATCATATGAAAATTCTAAGAGATACTCAGGATATTACAGGAGGATTTCAATCTTTTATCCCGTTTGCATTCCAGCCTAAAAATACTGCGATAAAAAATTCTCATAAAACTTCCGGTTATGACGATTTGAAAGTGATAGCCGTTTCAAGGCTTTACTTGGACAATTTTAAACATGTAAAGACTTTTTTTGTTAATTTAGGTATAAACTTAGCTCAGGTTTCTTTATCTTTTGGTGCGGATGATATTGACGGAACCCTTATAAAAGAAAAGATATCGCATAGTGCAGGAGCCGATACGGAAGAAGGCTTAAGCGTTAAAAGATTAAAAAAAATTATTGAAGAAACCGGAAAAATTCCGATAGAACGCGATACATTTTACGCTGCGGCAGTTTGAGGCAGGTTTGGTTCTCTTATGGGCGTCCGTTGTGTCTGTCCGGCAATATAGTTAATATATAAAGGTATGGCATGCGTGTGTTTGTTATATAATTACAGGTGAGTTCTTTTGGATTTATTAGATATTATCATATTAAATAAAATTATGCTTATAAATTTTAATTAATTTAATTAATAAATATAAGATTATTTGTGTAATTAATTTAATAACTTAGGAGGTGTGTCATGTTTAAAACAAATGAATTTATTTTTTATCCGGGCTATGGAGTCGGGATTGTTAAGGAAACTACCGTTCAGAAAGTAGGAACGGTTGAAATTGCTTTTTACAACATTGTTGTAATTGAGAACAATATGAAAATTATGGTTCCTGTGAAAAATTCAGACGAAGTCGGTTTACGGCCGCTGATAAGCGCTGAAGATATTCAAAAAGTATTTGATGTCCTGGAATGCAAAGAAGATAAGCATTCTTTTTGCAAAAAAGAATCATGGAACAAAAGGTATAACGGATATAATTTAAAATTGTGTTCTGCATGCCTCTTTGAAGTGGCAGAGGTATTGAGAGACCTTTATATATTAAAGGCTGAAAAAGACCTTTCATTTGCCGAGAAGAAAATGTTTGAAAAGGCAAAGCATTTGATTGTCACGGAAATATCTACGGTTACGCAAAGACCTTTTAGCTATGTTGATGACCAGATAAGAAGAATTTTTATACAATAATAATCTATTTAAAATTTATGCAATAAATTATACAATAAGCTATACTTAAAATTTGTTACAATTTAGTTGAATTTGTTGAGCTTTATTTAAATCTAATTAATAATATATATATTTTTTTATAATCATATTGTAAGTATAATTCTAATCTAATAATCAGGCTCATAAAATTGCAGTTAAATAATATAAATATATCAAAAAAAAAACCTATTTTTTTCGTCAGGCTGCTTCTTATTTTAGTATCTTCTATTTTAGGTTTTTTGATAGGCAAAGAATATTGGCATAATGATTTTTTAGCATATGTAGGACTTTTATTCGGATTTATTACCGGGTTTATAGTTGTTACCCTTGAAAAAAGTATGGAAAATATTTCCACGCGCAAAATATTGAGCGGAGGCATTGGACTATTTATTTCGCTTTATGTAGTCAATTATTTAACTTATAAATTATTTAAAACTTTTTTTACAAGCGGCATTTTAGGATACGCGTCATACGCATTTATTAATTTTGTAGCAGGATATATAGGGTTAATTATTGGGCTAAGGGCAAGTGAAGAGGTTGCGGCTTCTGTTGCAAAGTCATATATTTCAGATTCTTTTGGCGGTTTTTCTCGAAGGGAACTAAATTCAAACCTTTCATGCGGTATTAAAATAATAGATACCAGTTCTCTAATTGACGGGCGCATATTGGATGTTGCAAAGACAAAATTTATAGAAGGCAAATTTGTCATTCCGACATTCGTTCTGCACGAACTTCAGCATATAGCGGATTCTCAGGACCCTCTGAAAAGAGTCAAAGGAAGGAGAGGGCTTGATATGCTGAATGAAATGAGGGAAGATAAAAATATTAACATAGAATTTATAGATAAAGATTATCCAAAAATTAGGGAAGTAGATGCGAAATTGACGGCTCTTGCAAAAGAGATGAATGCTAAAATTATTACAAATGATTTTAACTTAAATAAAGTGGCTCAAGTTCAGAATATTCAAGTGCTGAACATTAACGATCTTGCAAAATCATTGCGTCCGATTCTCCTTCCGGGTGAAACCATGAATATCTTGATAGCAAAAGAAGGAAGAGAAAAAAATCAAGGAATCGGTTATATGGATGACGGAACAATGATAGTCGTTGAAGATGCTATGCGATTAGTCGGCACGGAGCTTGAAGTTGCAGTAACAAGCATACTTCAGACATCAAGCGGCAGAATGATATTTGCAAGAATAAACCATGAGAGGGAAAAGGTTTAGATGAATAATAATATTAGAGTGCGGTTTGCGCCGAGTCCTACAGGACACTTGCATATAGGCGGTTTAAGAACGGCTCTTTTTAATTATCTGTTTGCTAAAAAAAATAACGGTAAACTCATTTTAAGAATTGATGATACGGATATTACAAGAAGCAAAAAAGAATATGAAGACTTAATCATAAGCGATATAAAATGGTTTGATATAAAATATGATGAATTTTACAGGCAATCGGAAAGAAAAGATATATACGAAAAATATTTAAAAATCCTTGAAGAAAAGGGTTATGTATATGAATGTTTCTGCACGGAAGAAGAACTTCTAAGGTCAAAAGAACTGTCTATTAATCTTAAAAAGCCTTATATATATAACGGCAGGTGTCTTCATCTTAACGGCGCTGAAAAAGAAAATCTGAGAAAAAAGCTGGCAGATGCGGGATTAGTGCCGTCAATAAGATTAAATATGCTGAAGTTAGGCTGCGAGCAGGTAGAATTCGAAGACATGGTTCACGGAAAAGTTGTTTTTAATGTTAAGCTTCTGGGTGATTTTGTTTTAAAAACTTCCGATAACAGATTTACATATAATTTTGCTTCGATAGTAGATGATATTGATTTAGGCATAACGCATATAATCAGGGGAGAGGACCATATTTCCAATACGCCGAGGCAGATATTGCTTTGCAGGGCGTTAGGCACCGGCTGCCCGATGTTTGCCCATATTTCTCTTTTATACGGAAAAGACGGCAAATTAATGTCAAAAAGAGACTTTAACGCTAATTTAGAACATTATAAAAAGGAAGGCTATTTACCGCAGGCTGTTCTTAATTACCTTGCTATAACAGGCAATACTTTCATTGTAAACGACGAGCGTTTCTCTGACGAGATTTTTACTTCTTTTGATGAAATGGCTCATTATTTCGATATCAAAAGAACTAAAAGTTCCGGAGCTATATTTAGTGAAGAAAAATTAAAATTTGTGAATGAGAAATGGCTGCAGCAGTTGAATACAGATGATTTAATTTATGCAATTAAAGAAAAATTTATACTTACCGATTATATAAATGTATCCGATATAAACAGCATAAATATCAGCAGCAGTATTAATAACACGGATATAGAAAGTGCTGAGATTTTTGACGTTATAGATTATGCAGAAAAAGAATACGGAAAAGAACGGCTAAGATGTATTATAGATTTTCTGAAAAATGAATATAAAACAGTAAAAGAAATAATTTTAGAACTTGATAATGTTTTTTTATATAAAGGAAAATATAATTATTTTGATAAAGACATAACGGAACTGCTGTTTGAAAATCTTAAAGAAACGACCGGAAATAAACCGGAAGCATCAGGGTTTAACGAGATTTTAATCAAAAATGCGATACAGAAAATATCAAAAGAAAACAAGAAAAATATAAAAGATATTTATGAAAATTTAAGAATGGCTTTGACCGGAAAAACAAACGGTCCGTCTATACTTAAAATTGCGGTTTTGCTTGGCAAAGAACGTGTTATATCAAAATTAACGATATAGTTTAAGACTGTATTATATGATATTAGCCTCTCAGTATTATTATTTATTTAGTTGATTTATTTATTTATTAAGAACCTTGCATAATAAAAAATAGTTTATAGTGTATAGAGCTATTAGCTAACCGTTATTCAATTATTTTATTGTTGTTTTTATCTATTAAGCAGACGGAAAAACATTCAATTGCTTCGCCTCTGCCGACGCTGCCCACGCCTTCTTTGGTTTTTCCTTTTATGTTTATGCATGATTGCGGTATATTTAACGCCTTTGAAATTGCGAGGGTCATTTGAGCTTTATAGGCTTTGATTTTTGGCGTCTGCGTTATTACTGTAATATCGATATTAATTATGCAATATCCTTTATTTTGAATCATTCTGTGTGCTTCTTGCAGCATAAAAACGCTGCTTATATTTTTTGTTGATTCAATATTGTCTGGAAATAAAGTACCTATATCATCTAAACCGGCTGCCCCAAGCAATGCATCGGTCAGCGAATGCAGAACTACGTCTCCGTCGGAATGCGCAACCGTACCGCAATGGTTTTCTATTAAAATTCCGCCTAAATAAAGCGGTTTAGAATTATCCTTTTGTTTAATTTTAAGGAATAATTTATTATTTTTATCAAAACCGATATCTATAACATCTTGCGCATCTTGATTTTCAGGCGGCAGGGCAAATTTATGGATGTCATAGCCGTGACCGATTCTTAAAGTCGTCATCGTCATATTACATTATAGTCTTTATATTAATATTGCGTTATGTTTAATTTTATTCCAAGTACTTTACTTTATATTTTATTTTTATATTTTATAATTAATTTATTATTTATTATTTTATTTATTATGATGATGTATGAAATGAAAATTTAATATATTATTTATTATTTGCCGATTGCTATTTTTTATTTATTCTATCAAATTTATCCAAAAAAAACTCTGCCAATGCTACATCCGATGCCGATGTTATTTTTATATTAAACTCGTTTGAAAGAATAGGTTTTGCCGGAATTCCGCAATTTTCAATAAATGATATATCATCCGTAAATTTTTCTAAGTTTATTTCTATACTTTTTCTGCAAGCATTATTATTAACCGAGCTGATACTCTCCGAGGCATGCTCGGCAGACTGTTCCGTATCTGCGTTTCTTGGGTTGCTGCAGCTATTTGGCATTTTATACTTATTTAACTGTTTGTCTTTTTTGAAAATCTTATCCATAGCTTTTTTAATTATATCAAATTTAAAAACCTGCGGTGTTTTGGCGGCTATCAGATTATTTCTGTCTAATGTATTAAAATATTTTAGTTCAGGATATTTATATCCAGAATTTTCTTCATTTAAATAATCTTTCTTATCTTTACGGCACTCGACAGATTTAATTGTATCTGTTAGGAGTCCAAACAGGAATGACGCTCCGAACTCGGATGCGGCTTCATTCAGCGCATATATTTCGCTGTTTGTGACAAACGGTCTTGCAGAGTCATGTATAAAAACTATTGAATCTGAACTTGAATAAGAATCAGAATCGGAACATGAATTAGAATCAGAATAAGAATAAGAAATAAAATCAGAATCTGAAGATGAATGAGAATCTAAATGGAGATTAGTATTTGAATTAAAACCTGAATCCGGAACTGAATTGCCTGCATTGCAGCGGATAAAATTTTTTTCAATATAATCTAATGCGTTATAAACAGATTTTTGTCTTAAATCTCCGCCTTCTATTACTGCAATTTTATCAAAAACATTTTGGTACTGCATCTCTTGTTGATACTTCGAACCTTTCTGACAATTTTTAGTGTCTGTTTGCAGTTTATTGAATTCAGGATTTACATTTATAAATATGTTGTCCGCGATAAATTTTTTCCAATCAAAGTCAAATGTGCTGCTTGGCGGTACGGTTATAATTATTTTATCAAAATTTACCATAGAATTTTTATTGCTAAAAATTGCAATGCTTCTCAAAAGCAGCTCTGTTCCCCGTATTTTAACCAATTGTTTGGGTATATCAAAACCAGTCCTTTTGCCTATTCCCGATGAAAGAATAACGGCATAGTGTTTTGTATGGCGCAAAGTACTGTCCCTGTTGATTATTTAATTATATTGTATTATTTAGGCGAAACCGCAAATAATAATGCGTACAAACTATTAGTCAGTTAAAAGTTGAATAAAAATGTGTACAAACTATAAACCATTTAACCATTTAATAAATTTTGACAGTCTGATTGCATACATAGCGATAAATTTTTATATCGGCTGTAAGTAAATTATAAATCATTTAATAAATTTTTTACAACAGAATAAAATTTTTTACCGGTTATTAAGCTATTCAATTCTTAAACTATTCCATTATTAAGCTATTCATTATTTAAGATATTGCATCCTTAAACTGCATTAAACTATTTCTTTATTTCTTTATTTAAGATATTACGCTATTGAACTATTCTAATATCATAAAATGTAACAAAAATTTAACATAAATGTCATAAAATTTTAATAAACATATGCTAACATAATGCAGTTAATTTTAATATATTTAATATATTTATTATTAATATATTAAATATATTAATAAGTTAGTATAAATAATATAGAATATGCCGTATAAATATAAATTGAGTTATATTAGTTATTTAAGTTTAAAAAATAAGTTGACTTTAATTATTTTAAAATATATTATTATCATAAATATTTAATTTTATTTTTTAGTTATTTTTATTCAAATTATTTTTGCTCCAATATAATACTGCTATACTATAATACGATGAAATATAGTACGACCATGTTTATTTAGTTCAATATATTTTCTTAACCGCACTTAACTTCTTTAGTTTAAATTTTTGCAGGTATAATAATTAGTTAATATAAAAATAGTATTGACGCCGGCAGCTAATATGTTTTAATTAATATGTTTTAGTTTAAATAAAGTTAAATAATAGATAGCACAATTTGTATTTTTTAACTATTCTTTAGGAGGATGTATGGAAAGTACCGAAAATGAATCCGTGTTCAAATTTGCAATCTTAATCAAATCTTTTGAAGCCTTCAAGCAAATAAAAGCAATTATCCTTTTGCTTATTACTATTATTATTTCAGCCGCTATTTTTGTGGGCACAATCAGAGAGGCAGCCGTAATAGCATACAGGTCGGGAGCATTATCAATTCTTGTTTCCGGTATCGGAATTATAATAGCTTTCGTGATTTTTTTGATAGGATATACTGCGGCAGGCAAAATTTTAATGGAATTTGCGAAAACTAAATCTTCAATAAAGATTTTTGACGCAATTATATTTTCAATTTTTTCATTTGTTAAAATTATTCTTTCCGAAATAATATTATCTATTATTCCTTTTGTTGCGGCTATAGTTATTTTTATATATTTTTTAATTGCCAGAATACCCGCAATAGGTTCCCTGTTGGCGTTCGTCGGCATTCCGGCATTTACTATAATCTATGCAATTATTCTCTTGGGAATAATATTGATATCTTTTATGATTGCCCCTATGATATTTGAAGGCAACACTGTAAAAGAGATATTTGTTAAAACATACGCATTATTCAAAAAACATAATACGCTAATTTTTGGATATTTGATATTTATAAGTATCGTTGCTTTTATGGTAGGCGTCATATTTTTTGCATTGTTTACAGGTTCTTTAAGCGTAGTATCTTCAATTTTAATGCTGAATCATCCGACGTATTTATTTAATAACAGCGGCGGCGGCATGGGATTTGGCGGATTCGGATACGGAAATCCGATGGGCTCGCTTATGGGACTCGGTTCTTTTTCGTCGATTATGATGTTAGGAGAATTTATAGGGTTTGGGATTGCCATAATATATATGCTTTTAATTGTTCTGCAAATGGTATATATAATGCTTGGTCAATGTTATATTTATATCGATGTTATGCAAGATATGGATTTTAATGACGCCGAAGTTCAATTTAGTTCTGCAGCGTCAAGATTAAAGTCTAATATTGATAAATATAAAGAAAAAGCTGCAAATATGAGCTTAAAGAGCAATGCAAATACCGGCGAAAATCCGGTTGGACAGAAACCGGCTCAAACAGGACATTCCGAAACTGAAGGCAAATTTATATTTTGCACGAACTGCGGAGCTAAGAATCCTGCCGATGCTAAATTTTGCGAAAACTGCGGTAATAAATTAAGCTAAATAAGACTAAGCTGCAGCAGTAAGGGATATTAATATTGAGACGCACAGGTTAATAAATTAAGCTAAATAAAACCAAGTTCGGTTTAACAACTCTTATTATAAGCAGTATATGGATTTCCTGATGTATTTATATTTGTATATATTTATAACAATAAATACCGATAAATTAAATACTAATTAATAAATCTAATAAATACTGATAACAACTGATAAATGAAAGTATAAAAATATGCTGCTAAGCAGGCAAGTCATGAGTAAGTCACAGGTAAGTCAGTAAGTTAGTTAGCCATTATAGAAAAAGGAGCAAACTATGTTTTTTTGTAAAAATTGCGGCGCAAAAATAGATAACGATAATGCCAAGTTCTGTCCTAAGTGCGGACAGAAATTCGAACCTAAACAGAATGAGCAGACGGTTAAAAGTGTAAATAGTAATAATAATGGCGGCGCTGCCGTAAATTCTAATAAAGCGGCGCATATTTCACATCCTCCTATTGCAGAGGAAATTAAAAAAACTGATAACAGCAATATCAATAATAATAAAAATAATAGCAATAATGCTGATAGCAGCAAAATAAGTTTATCGCCTAATTCCGCACCGGCGGGAAATATTCCGCATCCAGCTAATATTAAGAAGCAGCAAATTAAAAATAACAATAGCAATAAATATGGGAAAGGATTTCTTGCCTTTATTATCGTTCTTATAGTTGTAGTGTTAGGCACGTCAGGAACTCTTGTATATTTTTATACAACAGGCAAACTAAATAAATATAAAGAAGAAGTATACAAGGTTCTGCATATTAAAAAAAATCAATCCGAATCAAGTTATAAATCAAGTCATAAAAAGCATCAATCTTCGAAAAATTCATCAAAGACAAAGTTGAAAAAAACTTTAAAGAAATCTGCAAAATCGCAACCCTCAGTTGCGCCTGCGCCAAGCGGTGTCCCGCAAACTGCCGCGCAGAGTTCTGCTCCTACTTATGTTTATAGCAATAATGTCGCTATAAAGCATTCTCATTCTAACAGCGGCAACGGATTAACGCTTTTTAAAAGTTCTTTAGCTTCGGCAAGAGCTTCTATAACCGGAATATCGCCCCTTAATAATTCAGGAGTAGGAGATGCGCCGGCTGTAATAATTTCAAATGTTTTATCAAACGGAGCAAATGCAGCTCAGGGTAAAACTATTATTCTGCATTCAAAATTTTATGCTGAAACTCCGGCCGTTTTTTCTTCTCAAAGCGTAAAATTAACATATGAAATATACGGAAACGGTTTTACTGCCTATAACAATTCATATGTTAATGTTACTAAACCCGGGATTTATTCGGTAGCATTGTCGATAAGCGTACCGGCTGATTTTCCGACAGGAATTTATAATTATACACTGACTGTAACTTCTACTGCTACTATAGAAGAGTCGGCGGCTGCTAATTTAAAAATTCAACAATGATTGGATTAGGCTGCGCAAAATTTTGTTTTTAGGAACTAAAAAATAATCTATTTAGGAGGATAAATTATGAAAAAAACAGTTTTGACATTATTTTTGCTTGTTTTTTCTATTGCGATTTCAAGTTTTATGCTATCCGGCTGCACTAACGGAATCGGCGGGATAAATGGAACGTATTATTCTACTCTAAGCAAAAAAAGCTATGTAGAATTATTTAAAAAAAGACGCTGCTATATACATACAAATTATGTTGATTCTATGGGAAAATGGTACATGCATAAAAATAGGATTACTATGCAGGCGGATTCCGCGGTTTTGCACTTTAAGTATTTAAACGGTGCGTTGTATCTAAAAGTAAAAGGCAAAATAAATCATTTTGAAGTCATTGATAAGATACCTTTTAAAGTAGACTTGATATTTGTAAAAAAGTTTCAATTAAAGTCTTTGGCTAATCAAAATCATGGCTTAGTTCAGGGAAAATTTAAAGGCATTATGTCTATATATCAGAAAAAAATGGAACAAGGTATGTTTGGAGGAAGCTATTTACAGTGGGTTTCATCTAATAAACCTGTTATTTTAACGATAAGCGGCAAAAATAAAATTCTATTATCTTCTAAAAATAAGCATCTGTTTAGACCGGAAAAATATCGGTTTAAAATTTACGGAGACATTATGACTATCAGCGGGAGCAGAACTATATTTAATTATAGCGGCAATACCATAGACGGTCAGTATTTTATACTTAAACATAAAAATGATGTAGCGCTTGTCAATTTAGCTAATAAAGCTGCTTATTTTATTAAAAAATAAATTAATTCAAAAATTAAATTAATATTTGAAATTGAAGGGAGGCTTTAAATGTCAATAATTATTAGTCTTGGTGCTATTATTGGTATTATTATGCTTATCGGACTTTATTTTTTACCGACAATAATAGCCGGTTTCAGAAAAAAAACAAATTTTACATCTATATTACTACTAAATTTTTTTCTTGGCTGGTCGCTTATCGGTTGGGTTGTTGCAATAGTTTGGGCGGCTTCGGTCGATAATAAACCGCAACAAATTATAATTAATAATAGCGGTAGAAACGATAATGGGATATAAGATGTAACCGGCAATATTTCTAAATTTTCTATTAAGCCTTTATGCTGATAAGCCTTTATATTGAATCTATCTATTTTATTATATAGAGTGCTATTTCTTTATTCTGGAGAACGCTATGTCCAAAATGCTTGACGTAAAAATTGTTCCTCATAGAAATTATTTAATGGCGGATACGCCTGACCAGAAACTGTTTATTGAATTAAAGCTCAGTTCAAATAAATTGCATATAGCTGCTGCCTCATTTCCTGCCTCATTCCCTGAAGGCGACGCCGCCGATCATACTCTTAGCGCTTCTCCTTTGTCCATTGTATTTGTCGTAGATACATCTGGGTCAATGCGCGAAATCGTCTCTGGCTCAACGCAGTTTACCGGACAAACTCAAACCATTGACAGCAATACTTATAATCTGGTTACGGGAGGAGAATCCAAGATAGGAATTATTATAGAGGGGTTAAAAAAATTTGTCGGTTCGTCAAAATTGAAAAAAACGGATAGAATCAGCATTGTCAAGTTTGACGATGATGCAAAAGTTCTTCTGCCTTTCACAAACGCTGACGATGAAAATAAAAATATAATAACGGAAGCTATTGAAAATTTATTGAAATATAGCGGCGGCACTAGTATGGGGGCAGGATTAAAGACTGCCTTAGAATTAATGTCTAAAGAAACGGCAAGCAGAAGAATTATTATGCTTACCGACGGTCAAACTTCCGATGAAGATTTAGTTAGAGAAACCGCGTCTGGATTAGCAAAAGAAAATACGCCTGTAATAGCGATAGGCATAGGCGAAGATTGGAACGAAGATTTGATTACTTATATAACGGACAAAACGCAGGGAAAACCATTTTATGCTACTACTGAAACCGTTATAATGCCGGCAGCAGACGCCAATGGCAAAATAGGAAGCAATATCAATATAAACAGCAGCGGCAATAATAACAATAAAAACAAAAATAATATAAACGACTCTATAAATAACAATAATAGCAATAACAACAATATAAATAATAATTACAATAATAACAACAATATCGCTATTAAGCCTTCCGATATACCTGAAGTTATGATAAAAGAATTAGACCGAGCGGTAAGCGAATCGCTCACGGGGATTTCTTTGGCTATAAACGCTGTACATGATGTCAAAATAGACAGAATAACAAGAGTCTATCCTGAGGTATCGGAAGCAGATATAAATATAAAACCGCATTCCCTTGGCAATATCAGCGAAACAGGCAGCACAGTATTTATAATAGAAGCTACAATACCGGAACGAAAACAATTAAAATCACGCCTTATGCAGTTAAGTTTAACTTATAATGTGCCTGGGATAAATTTTAGAGATGAAAATCCGCCTGAAGATGTTATAGTCGAATTCACTATGGATGAATCTAAAGCCTCGGTTATTGACCAGGAAGTAATGCAGTGGGTGCAGCAGCGAAATGTCGGCGGATTGGTAGAAAAAGCGATAAAAGAAGCCGCAAGCAATCCTTCTAATGCCGCAAAAACTCTTGATATGGCAAGGCGTATGACAGTAAAATTAGGAAACGGCGCAATGACAAGGATGATAGAACAAGCTCAGAATGAAATAAAAGAAAAGAAAACCATAAGTCTCGGAACATCAAAAACTTTAAGAATAGGTTCAAGAACAAAGACCGTAAAATTAGATGCAGGGCAGGGACTTTCAGATGAACAGATTAGGAAACTTACAGGGATTTAATTCCCAATAGCGGGATAGCGCACTATATTAGTTAAATCAATTTATCATATATATATTTATATATTAAAGGAGCGAAGATAAATGAAAACATGTCCTTCATGCGGCAAAAAGTTTGCCGATGATAAAAAGTTTTGTAATTTGGACGGAACAGCGTTAATTGTGTTTGAAATTCCTGAAGAAGAAACTGCAATGCCCGAACAGACGGCGTCAGAAGAACATTTTGAAGATAATAGCGCTAATAGTGCAGTCGGTGCCGGAAATAAGATAAATAATGATGCCATTATTAACAATAACGAGACTGATAATAAAATCAATAATAACACAGATAATAATATAGATAATAATACCGATAATGATAATATAGAAACTAAAAGTGTCATAAACGAAGACTCTAACGGCGATATTTTTTCTAATATACTTTCAAAAGACACGTTTTTTACAGATAAGAATGCTGCGACGGGTAATGGATTTAAGCCCGCCAGAATTACGTTAAAACTTGATAATAATTTAACGGAGCAATTTTTTGATTTAAATTCTGAAAGTATGATTATTGGAAGGTTTGATCAATCAACGGGGAATGTCGACATAGATTTGGGCAAATTACCCGGTGCAGAACATATTTCAAGAAAACATGCAAAGTTTACTTTTGAAAACGGAAAATGGTTTATAGAGGATATAAATTCAACGAACGGAGTTTTTGTAAAGGCCGGCAATGTTTCTGAATTTTCTTCAAGGATTAGTAAGCTTACTGAATTAAGAAATGGGGAACAGATTTCAGTAGGGGATATAATTTTTTTGTTCACTGTATAAATCTTTAAACGGTCTTGTACGATATATTACAACAAAAAGCAATATATAAATATAATAAAAATATCGTCTGCATAAATTAATAATAAATATTTCTACAATCGAGGAATAATGAGTCCTGATGTTCTGGAAGAAAAAACATATCCTATTGAAAACGACTCTGCGCGGTTTAAATATGGAGATACATTTTTCGTAAATAATTCAGAATTAAAATTAGGCGCTTATCTTTTTTCTGGCTGGAGCGTTGTTTATAACAGCTCCGGAGAAGAATTGCTGTATTATGAAGGCAATTGCAATTGTGAATTGCTTAAAAATTTTCCGCAATCTCCAATGCTGCCTGAGATTTTGTATTACTCCAAAAATGAAGCGATTATTGCAGATATCGGCACATTGGGATATAAACAATATAAATTTGAGAAACCTTCTAAAAAAGAAGACATTAGTAAAGTAGCGTGCTATTTATCTGATATAGCCAAACTTATTAAGAGTTTTAAAAAAAACAACGTATCTGTTGTATATATAAACCCCGATTCTATTTCTATTAAAACGGATGCAACGGATTCAATACACACGCTCAGCAGTATAAAATTAAAGATTCTTCCCGATGTATGCGAAATAAACAAAGAAATGCATTCATCTAAAGATATGGTAGCTCCGGAAGTTTTAAGAGGCAGACAAGCTGCAGGGAAGGAAGGAGTGTATGTTTTAGGGCTTTTATGCGTCAAATTTCTATTAGGAAAAAATTTGCATCCTTATGACGATATAAGTGTTTTAAATTGCATTTCCGATATTAATATACCTGGGTTTCCCCAATTTTTGTCAAAAACATTGGCTTATAGCAGCGAAAGATTTACCATTGAAGAAGCCATTGATTATTTAAAAAATATTGCGGAGGAAATGAAAATGCCTGTAAAATTTGATATCGGCATGTCTTCAACTGTAGGATTAAATATAGACAGGCTTATAGATGAAGACAGCTGCGGATTTGTTATTGAAAATACTTTAAATTCAGGCGGCAAGGTTTTATCGGTAAAGGCTTGCCTTGCTGACGGAATGGGCGGAATGGCGGCCGGAGAAGTTGCAAGCAAAGCTGCGGTAAATGCTTTTTTAAATACCGGAACAGACTTATCTGCCGGCGTTGATGCTGCTGACGACATTAATACTTTAGCTTTAAATATGGCATGGCATGCAAATAAAAATGTTTTTGATTTTCTTGAGGGCAAAGACGGCGGATGTACTTTTATCGGCGTCGTTATTAAAAATGAAAATTTTGCGTTAGTTCATGCAGGCGATTCAAGAGCATATTTATGGACAGGTTCTAAACCTAATCCTGAATTAATAAGACTCACTAATGACCATTCATACGTTGCTTTAATGGTATCGAGCGGCAATATGACTGAAGAAGAGGCGAAAAACAGTCCAGACAGAAATAAAATTGTAAAATTTTTAGGTGCTGTCAGAAATAGACAGGAAGGCTATATTGACGATTTGCAAAAAACAATAGGTAAAAAAACGGAAGTACTGAAAAATAATGATATGCTAATATTAGTGTGCGACGGAATATGGTCAGAAATAGGAGAAAAGGGCATAATATCCGTATTAAGCCGCTGCGGAATAACCGTAAACAATAATTTATATAATAATTTAACCAACAGTTCAAATAATTCAAACAATAGTTTAGACAATAGTTCAAGAAATAATTTTGAAAATTTAGAAAATCATTTAGACAATAATTTTGGATATAAAAAAATAAATAATATAAATACCGACGATGATAATGATATAACTATAATAGATGCCCAATATATAGCCGATTTGCTCGTGGATTCGGCAGTGAAAAGCGGTGCTTCCGATAATGCGTCTGTGCTTATTATTAAAAGAACAGCGTAAAATGTCATAATGTTATAGGTTTTGACATACTTCCGTGCCTAAAGACAGGGGCTTTACGGCAATTGTCGGTAATTTATTAATCGTGTCTATCTAAAAATTTATAATGTATAGTAAATTATACCAAACCTATTAATCATAATTTATTATATAATATACTAAATACACTAATTATAATCTGTTAATTACAATTTATAATTAATTTTAATAATAATTTGAATAATATTTAATAATTTCACCGAACTATGATTGATTGCCCTTATTGCCAATCGTCTATCCCCGATAATTCAGCTAAATGCCCTGTCTGCGGTGGAGAAATAGAACAGGATAATTCCCCGTCTTGTACACCTCTTAAAACCGGCAGCATGATATATTCAAAATATAAAGTAGAAAATGTTATAGGACAGGGCGGTTTTGGGATAACGTATCTCGCTTATGACGAAAAACTCGGCAGAAAAGTTGCTATAAAAGAATATTTTCCGGATGGTATAGCATCAAGAACATGTAATAAAGTAACTATGCCGCCTACGCTGGAAAATAAGAAAAATATGGAAGGCTTTACAGAAGAAGCTAGAGCAATAGCAAAATTAAAAAATCGCGGAATAGTCGACGTTTACGACATAATAGAAGAAAACGGCACAGTCTATATAGTAATGGAATATATCAGCGGTGTTCCTATGTCTTCACGTCTCGGAAAAATAAGCGAACAAGACGGATTAAAATATATAAGGCAGGTTGCTGATGCCGTAAAAGCTATTCATAACGAAGGACTGCTTCATCAGGATATAAAACCGGACAATATCATAATTAAAGATTCCGGAGACATTAAAATTATTGATTTTGGTTCTTCAAGTGATTTTGCAGACGATAAAACTAGAACTTACGAGAAAATTTTGACGCCCGGATATGCGCCTCTTGAACAGTACGGAGAAAAAGGCAGACGAGGGGAGTTTACCGATGTGTACGCTATATGTGCAACATTGTATGCCTGCATAAAGGGTACACCTCCGCCTGAAGCCACGGCATTAGCCGCCGGAGTGCCGATAGATTTTGCCGGTATCGGCGATGAATTAAAAAGTATAATAGAAAGAGGTCTTTCTGTAAAAATTCCTGACAGAATACAAAATACCGATGAATTAGTTAAATTATTGGATGATTACGAAGAAAAACGGCAGGCGTATAAACAGTTGCTTAACGTTGGCGGAAGACCTGACGGAAGAGTGTCCGAAAATATCTCTGTGTCTAAACATGCGCCTGAAACTCCGCCGGAAAAAATAAACGAAATTCAGGCAAAATCTCCAATTCAGCCGGCAGTACAGAATAATTTATACGGTCAGCCGTCCTTGCCGCATGACAGCTTAAATAATGTAAATAGCGGTAATGATAAAGCAAATATTTACTCTCGGCAAAATTTTAATAAATCCAATAAAAAAATTGCGCTAATAGCGGTAATTGCCGGAGTTATAATTTTTATCGCGTCATCAGCAGCGGCAGGGTATTTTTATATTTATCTGCCGATGAAGAACAAAAACACGATAAATACAACAAATAGCAGTAATACTAGCAATAAGTCTCAAGGAAAGTCGGCAGGCAGATTAAAAGCAGAAAAACTTGAAAAGAGGAATAAAAATAAAAATAAAAGGAATGTCAATCAGCTTAAACATATTAAATATACAAATAACGCGAACAATGCAAATAATATAAGTAATACAGCTAATACCGGCAATACAGGCAGCACCTCGTCTGTTCCGGCTTTGCCAAAGACAAATTATGTCCGTAATTCTAACGCAAATAGCAATAATAGTTCAAATTCAAATAACGTAAGAGTAGCAATGTATCCTCCGCCGGTTTTGCACATTGCGCCGCCGCAGACTTACAGCCCTGCAGCGCCTCATACGGCCATTCCTGAAAATAGCGTAAGCGCCATTACGCCGCAAATGCCTGACGTGTTTATCGGACAAGGATATGAAGATTTTAAAATTGCAGGCTGTTTTTACTGCCACAGAATATACGGCAAAGGAAATAAGAACGGCTCAAATCTTTCCAATGTCGGTTCGCTGCTCAGCTATGTTCAGATAAAAAATCAGATTCTGCATCCGACTTCTTCAATGCCGCCAAGTCCGGATATGCCGCCGGAGGAACTTTCTCAGATAGCAAATTGGCTTGAAGGTTTAAAATAGTGTAAAATATAAATGTGTGAGTTGATAAAGTTTTTACGCTGAAATTATTATGAGTATAATGTGGTAAAGAAAGGTTAATACGGTTAAGCAGGCTTTCTTTTAGATTTTATGAAGTGCTATATGACAGTGTCGTGTGCGTTGCGTTGTTGGCGGATTAAGGCCATCCGGCTATTTAGACATTAAATATTAGGCATTAAACATTAGACCGGAGAGAAAATAACGCCTCAATAAAATATACAAATTTGAGGTTAATTAAAACTTTTAATTTTAAAATAAGGAGGATAGCTCTTCTCTCCTGTGTAAATACGGGAGCATCCGAGCTATAAAATTTTTCATGAAAAAAAAATTATCGATTTTTATGTTTATTATTTTAGCCGTATCTGCCGCCGCATTTTTCATCGGTTTTAACGGCAGCAATGCTTATGCCGCAGTAGGAAATACTTACAAACAGATGCAAAAAAGATACCGTATGAAAAGAATTCCGCTGAGCGCATTATATTTTTATCAGAATGAACTTGAACAATATAATTATAAAAATTCAGGAATTAAAGCGTATGAATATACTTTCAATAAAGTAAAATATGAAGCGGTATTTAATACAGGCGGCGTGTGTTGGCTGGAATTTGCCGTTTCTAATAATTCTACGGTTATACCGTTAAGCCAGCTGATTCAAAAAAATTTGTACGGATATCCGATATTATTCAGAACGCTCAGATATGTTCCCAATGAATATGAAAAACTTCAATACGGCAGAGATGTAGGCAAGGTTATCTACATTATGCAGTATATTTATCAGGATAACGATATTTTGCAGGAAGCGGTAATGCCTTCAATGTCTCCGGACGGCGATTATTAGTAGTTTATGGGTATTTAATGTTAATTATGAATTTAAAAATTCTTAAAAATAGAAAGGGCTTTAGTCTGCTGGAAATAGTAATCACTATTATAATACTCGGCATATCTTTAACTGCCGTAATGGAGAGTTTTATAGCAGGCTCTGCAACAAGCGCGCGAATTGCTAATGAAATTACCGCAACAAATTTGGCTAAACAGTATATGGCTGATTTAAATTACTGCAGCGAAGGCGGCAAAACAAACGGCGTATGCTGCAATTTTAATGCGGCGCCACCGCAGGGTGGTATCAGCAGTATATGGAGCACTGGCGCAATAGACAGCTATATTATTTCGCCTCAGGTACAGCAAATTAACAACGAATGTTTTCGTTCTACTTTTTATCCGAGCGCCGCGAACGAATATCCGACGCAGTATATTACTTTAAACGACCCTAGTTCAGGTTCTAATTCAGGTGATGTTACCATAAATCCGCCTCCGGATTCTTCACCTGTACCGCCTCAAACCGCTACATATTATGTTTTGGCCGTTGTAAAAACAGAATGGTTTAATAATAGCGTTGACGGCGGCAATTGCACCGCTTCTTTTAATCCGCCCGCAGGCGCAAATTATCCCGGTGTTACGCTTACAATGATTTTCACGAATTATTATAATGCAGGCAGTTAATTTAATGATGGCATTTATGTCAATTGCCTGCTCTAACATAAGGGGCTTGTCGTCTACTCTCAGACAACCCGATGGTTGTCTATGTTTTAGTCTTTAACGATAAAGACTGCGTTATTTATTTTCTCTATTTTCATTTTATAATAATATATTGTATATTATATATAATAGGGGTGAGTATGAAAGACATGATGTGGGTGTAGCTTAATATAGTTCACGTATTTAATTTATATATATTTTATCAGGATAAATATAGAGATGCGCTTAAAATACAGCTTTTTACTGCCGATAGCCGTGGCAATATTTCTGTTTAATATTATTTCAATAAATCAGGCATATAGCGCTCAGAGCTGTGCAGTTCCGTCAGCACCTCAGCTTGCCGGAATGTCAAACGGTAACGATGTATATTTAGCATTGGACTGTTTATCAGGTAATGAATTGTATGATGTGCTTTACAGTCTTAGTATAGAGTCGCCGCCTGCACCCCCAGCTCCTGCCGGACCTGCTGCGCCGGGGCTCGCACAGCCGCCAGGAAAACCGGCTGCTCCGCCTTCGGGACAACAGCCTCCGGCGGGAAAGCCGCAACCTGTACCGCATTCTACGCCTCAGGCACCCCTACAGCCTCCGGCTCCGCCTGTGCCAATCACGCAGAACACGCTTTACAATAGTCTTTCACTGATGGATAGCAATCAGATTTATGCCGTGTTGTCAAAATTACAGCCTGAATATCTATACAGTGTTTTTGAGTATTTATTGCAGCCTACGCAGACTTATGAAATTCTTTCTAAACTGTCGCAAAATAATTCATATAAACTTTTAAATAGTTTAAATAGTACCGATCTATACTATGTTTTGTCTCCATTAAGCGGCAATCAGCTTTACTCTGTTCTTAATTCAATGAAAGGCAAACATCTATACAATTTATTAAATAGCCTAAGTCCCCTTGAATTATATCGGCTTTTGAGTAGTCTCAGCAATAATCAATATAATAAACTTATGGATAAATTAAACTGGTGGGAACAGTTGTGGTTAGGTATTAAAAATTTCATTGGATATTTGGTGTCTTTAGCGCCGAATAGTTCACCGCCGTCTAAGCCAGCGGCCAGTCCGCCTCCACAGCCTACGCCGCCAGGTGGTCCGCCTTCAGGACATCCAGGACCGCTGTCGCCGCCTAATAATAATTCTGGAGCTCCCTATGCATATTCAAATGTATGCGCCCAGACGCAGACGGCGAGTAACGCTACAACATCAACATCATGCTCGGCGCAGTTTACGATAACCGCCGTTAACCCTGACGATAAGAATGGCGGTAATCAGAGAATCGTGACGAGCGGATTTTCTACTATTGTGGCTAATCCTCAATAAATTTATTATTTATAAAAAATATAGGAAAGCTTTAATATAATTAATATTAATTATAATATTTAAGCGATTAAAATTGCAGAGAATGTGGACAAGAAGGAATTTTAAACTATGAATCTGAAGAAAATAATTTTAGAGCAATCCGGACATAAAAAAGCTCAAAAAACATTGAAAATATCCGAAGCCTTTTATGAAAAACATAAAGAACAGACAAAAAAAGATAATATGTTTAGAAACGGCATGTACATTAACAATAGCGCATTTACGCTTATAGAATTAGTTATGACCATCTTGCTGATAGGTATAATGGCTGTCGGATTATATCAGGTAATAATGTTTGGAATAAACAATTATATGTATAATCAAAATTCGCTTCATATGAGTAATTCTCTCAGTTATGCAAGTTCCGTAATAAGAAAAAATGTTGAAGAAGCGGCTATGCCGCCTGCTGCCAATACGCCTGTCTTGTCCGTACCAGCCGGAGCGGCGTGTCCTTTAACTCCAAACAGCCTAACCGATATAAGTTCTACCGTAAATAGTACTGATGATAACGGCCCTGTTATTCTTGCGTGCGCCGACGGTTCTGTGCCTGTGCCGTCCGCAAATTCTTCGCAGCCGCCGTGTACAGCTTGTTTACCGGGTGAGTCAAGTCCCTGCGAACCAAGCGAAATTGCATTTTATAAATATGCGACTGCTATTGCGGGCGGAAGTAATAAAGAATTGATCATTTTTTGTATAAATAATGATGTATTATATAAACAGGTGACTGCAAGCAATGGAACTACTGCATACTATCCGGTTGCGAATAATATCGGCAGTATTAATTTTCAATAACCGTATTAATAATAATCAATAAAAAAGACTTTGTTTTAAATTAATATAAATTTGCAGGAAAAAATTTAAAAAATATTATGATAAAATATATCAAAAACAGGGTTGTAAAATCAAATAGCGGAATATCGATAATATTTGCCATTATTATAATTATTTTAATGGGGCTGGCAGGTTCCGTCTTTGCGTATCTGACGGCTTCAAGCAGCATAAATTCAAGGCAGGACTTAACAAGCGCCGCCGCCAAATATGCAGCAAAATCAGGTATAGAAATTGCCGCATATGAGCTCGGCAAAGGTAACAATCCGCCGTCCAATCCTCCTAGCGGTTTTTCAACGCCGCCGGCGCCGACCGGTCTAAGCTGCCCGAATAATGTTGTTCCGCCTTACGGTGTTCAAGGTTCAATTTCAACCCAACAATCTTCCTACTATTATATTTATAGCTATAATCTTTATTCGGGCAATAATTCTAGTATCGGCGTTGATAATTACACCCCTGCATTTTGCGCTGCGGTTGAAAAATATAATCCGCTGAATACGCCGCCGAATTCATCCGAATCATGCAGCAAGCCTTATTGGATTATCACATCCAACGGATTTGCAGGCGGCACGGTAAACTCGGTCAGCGCGGAAGTCGGTACTGGCTGTAGGCTAGACAATGGTGTCGGCAACACTACTATTATTTTTGCAGAAAATGAAGTATCCAATAACAATATTAACGCGAATTAAAGCGCTTATGCCTGTTTATATATTGGAACAGGAGGCTCACGCCGCTTAAGGCAGGAGTGGTTCACAAAGCAAATAAGTATGATTTAGATTATAATTTTCAGGTTTTAATTTTTGCTTGATTCTATACTCTGTTTACATTACACTATTATAGAAAGAGTAGATTATAAAAAGACAAACAGGTTTGAGGAATAAATAATAAAATAATTAGATAGAAATAATCACGGGAGGGTATGTATTATGATAGCCGGCATCTCGTCTTTTCAGCAGCCGCAAGCCAGTCAGCCGAATATTTCACAGGATACGTCGAGTCTTGTCGCAGTTGCGCGTAAAACAGCGGTTTCTTTCCAGAACGACGTCAGCAGTATTAATGCTTTAACAAACAAAGTTATGCAGAGCAATGAAAAATATTATAATAATCGCGGCGGTATAGTGCCAATCAATAATAATATTAATACGGTCGTTTAAAAAATATTAATTCAACAACAATATGTTAAATACAGCGCTTTACGCAATTAATTTCGGCGAATTCTTTTTTGAGAACCTTGAGTGTTTCGCTAATCTTGCAAAAATCGGACTTAAAGAAATCGTTTTAATTCATGTTATTGATATAAAGAAACTTCAGCATAGTCTTTATTCACGCTATGACAAAGAAGACGAAGAAAAAATAAAAAAGACATCGGAAATCAAGCTTGAAGATATTAAAAAAAATTTAGAAAAGTACGGTTTTGGCGTAAGCTACGTCATAAAAGTAGGCGATATTGCCGATGAAATAGTTAAAGAAGCGGATAAAGAAGATATAGATTTTGTTGTTCTTGATAAAAAGACAGCCGGCAGGGCAAATTCTTTTTTTTCATTTTACGATTCGCCGCTTTACGATATAATCGCTAAATCAAATAAACCGGTATTAATAGCCAAGCGAATATTAATGCATTCGTCCAGTCTTATAAAAAATGACGAAAAAGATAATTTGGATTGTAAAAACACGTTTACCGATGTGGTTTTTGCGACTGATTTTTCGGAATCATCCCTTAAGGCAATTACAGTTTTAGACAAAATACCGTCCGATATCATTAAAACTATGACGCTATTTACTGTTATAGACGAAAAATACATCAGGAATTTAGATAAAAATGCACTTGAATCATTTGAACACGATATTGCCGAAAAATTTGAAGGTATAATAGAAGATTTACGCTATAGATATTCTAAAGAAAAAAATAATCTCAATATTACCGTCAGGAAAGGGACGCCGTGTAAGGAAATAACCGACTTTATAGAGCAGACCGACAAAAAGCTGCTAGTTATAGGATATAAAGGTGAAGCTAAAGAGAAATTTAAAGAAATATTTCTCGGAAGCACGGCTCAGAGACTTATCGGGGCATTGCCCTGTTCAATCCTTGTAGTTAAATAAATGCAGTTAAATAAATAAATTGGATAAATAGTTAAAACAGATAGATAGAAATAAATAGACAGGATAAATAGTTTAAATAAAAAGGTTAACAGTCAAATAATAGAATAGTACAGACAGATAGTCGAACAAAAGCTTTAATAAAAATAAAATAGTTAAATAAATATAATAATATAAAATCCTGCAATGGCAACAGACCCGCTTAAAAAATTTCATAATGAAAATTGGCATACACCTGAGGGCAGGCTTGTCAGAGAGTTTGTTTTCGGCATCAACGACGGATTAGTTACCACAATCGGTTTTGTAGCCGGCGTCACCGGCGCACTTGTAAATACCAGAATAGTTCTTATGTCAGGTATGGCAGAGGTTGTAGCTGGCACTATATCCATGTTTTTCGGCGCGTATCTTGCGACTAAATCTCAGAATGAATTTTATATGAAAGAAATCAACAGGGAAAGAAGGGAAATAAAAGAAGACCCGGCGCATGAAGAAGAAGAAATATATGAAATATATCAGGATAAAGGCTTCACGGTTG
>JAJYQS010000003.1 GCA_021794475.1 bacterium
AAAGTCGGCGCTTTCGGGATTCACTTCTGCCGTAATTTCAGGATGTTCAGAAACTGCAAATGTTTTATAAATATTATTAATTATTTCATCAAAAAAATTAATGCCCATAACGGACGGCGTACCTCCGCCAAAATAAATAGTTTTAACAATTCTGCCATGTGTATGTGCGGAATTGCCGCTCAAATTATATTTTTCCGATATAATTTTTAATTCTTTTATTAAAGATTGTAAGTATATGTCATGTATATTATTATGGTTATGGTTAAGTTTATTATTATGATTATTGTTATTGTTATGACTATTGTTATAATTATTGTTATTGTTATGACTATGGCTGCTGCCGTACATACTGTGCATATTATATATTTGTTGCAATTCAGCGCCGTTAATATTTTCTGGATTTATTGAATAAAAATTGCAATAATTACATTTAGACTTGCAAAACGGCGTATGAATATAAATAGATAAATTATTATTATTTTTCATATCTGTTTTTATTTTTGTATTAATTTTTATCCATATCGATTTAATTTATTTTTATTTATATATTAATTTTTATCCATATTATTTAACTTAATTAGTTTTATTCATTTTTATTGATTTATTAATTTTTATCTAATATTGATTTAATTTATTTTTATTTATATACATATTTATTTTTATTTATTCATTTGAAGCATATTATTTCATAACTTTCATACATAATATTTAAACCGTTAAATGAATGACGTCATATGAAACAAGAAAAACAGATAAAACCTATAAATATACTGCATATTGACAGTTATGACAAATACGGCGGAGCGCAGAAGAGCACTGTAAACAGCTTAAAAGCGATAAAATCAGCGCTGAAATCATCGCAGCCAAATTCAAAATATAATTTTAATTTTTATGTGATACATAATAATAATAAAATTTATGAAGAAGAACTGAATAATCTTAATATTCCAAATTTTTCAATAAAAATGAAAAATTTTGGCGACATCGCTGCAATTATAAAAATATCAAGATTCTTAAAAAAATATAAAATAAATATAGTTATTTTTCATTCATCAAGAGACCATATGCTGGGCGGTATAGCATGTTTTTTATCCGGCAAAAAAATAATAAAAATTTTAACAAGACACGTTGCTTATAATATAAGCTTTTTAAAAGGTTTTTTGATATATCATCTTTTAACTGACCATTATATCGCAATTTCAAAATATATTAAAAATATTTTAATTGACGATTTAAAAATAAATCCGGACAAGATAACTGTCATATACGATATTAGATTCGCAGATGATATATATGATATAACAGACACTGCTGATACAACAGGTGTTAATGCCGGCAAATATGCTGATAAAGATATGGATAGAGATAAAATAGATACGGTCGGTATCGGTACTGATAAATATAGGGATAAAGCGGATGAAATAAAAAATCATGTAAAAAAAGAATTAAATATTCCCGAAGAAATGAAAATTGTTTCAATTATAGGCAGATTATCAAATGAAAAAGGACACATTACTTTCTTAAATGCAGCAAAATTTATAATTAAAAAAAGAAAAGATATAAAATTTATGATTATAGGCGACGGCGATTTATTTGCTGATATTAAAGAATTTATAACTAACAACAAATTAAGCGATTATATTATAATGCTCGGATTTAAAAAAAATGTCGAACAATATATCGAAGCCAGCGATTTAATTATAGTCCCTTCAGGGTTAGAAGGATTGGGCGGAATTATAGTAGAATCGTGCATGCGGAAAAAAGCCGTTATAGCTTCAAACGTAGGTGGAATTCCTGAAATTATAAATGACGGATTAACTGGCATCCTGTTTGAAAAAGATGATTTTCATGAACTTGCCGATAAAATCCTTAATGTTATAGACGATGAAAAGATGCTTAGTGAACTTGGCAATAATTGCTGCAAAAAAATAACAGAGGAATTTAATCCTTATAAACTTGCGGAAGAAAATATTAATCTTTATCTTAGGCTGTTAAAACTCGAATCTTTAAATATTTAAAAATTTAAAAAGTTAAAATATTTAAATAGAGAGATGAATAATTAGAAATTAGACAACTCTTAAAAAATGTTTGATTTTTGATACACTTATAATTATAATGTATAATATATTTTATGCAAAACATAGTAAAACAATGTGCGATAATTGCCGTAAAGCTCTTTGCTTTAGCTATTGGAATATGCCAATGCCGGCAAAAATAAAAAAAATTATTAGTTAATTATGAAAAGTTATTTTTATATTTTGAAAAAATCGCTGCTTCTATTATTTTCATTATTTCTTATTTATACTATTTTTTTTTCTTTTTCAAAAATTAATTACGCTCAGAAACAGGCAAATAATAAATTATTGACTTTTCTTAAATATTCGTCCATAAAGCCTGAATTCATAGAATTTGTAGATTTAAATTTTAATACGTTATTTTCAGACTATTTCTGGACATTATTTGTCCAGGAGGCAAGTTCGGATAAATTAGCCTATCTGCATTATCCGTATATGTATAAAATTTCATTAATAACTGTAAAGCTTAATAAAAGATTTAATTATGCTTATCAGGCATCCGGCACACTTCTCGGGCTTGCCGGAAAACCGAAAAAAGCGATTAAAATACTGAAATTGGGACTCAGGCACATGGGGACAAACTGGAATATTCCGTTTCTAATCTCATTTAATTATTTTTATAATCTTGGAAACTATGCTAAAGCCGCGCATTATCTTAAATATGCGATTAATACAAAGGGAAGCCCCAAATATCTTGAATTTCTATATATAAAACTTCTCAATAATTCACAAAATTTCAATAAAGCAAAATTATTTCTTGAAACAATGTACAAAAATAATAAAAATCCATTAATAAGACATATTATAAAAGTCAGAATAGATGCAATTAACAGGGAAATTTATTTAAAATCAAAAAAAATAAAATATAAGGTACCTTACAGTTTAAAGTTATTCATTCCAAATTATAAATAATTAATAATTTTTTATAAGGACAATTATTTCAAATGATTGAAATTAATAATATAACCAAATACTTCAGGGTAGGTTTTTTTGGAATAAAGAAAAATGCCGTGGATAATCTTTCTCTCTCTATCAATAAAGGAGAAGTAACAGGTTTTTTCGGTCCGAACGGCGCCGGAAAATCTACAACCATTAAGATGATAGTCGGGCTCATTAAACCGTCTTCGGGAAATATAAAGATTAACGGATACAATGCATTAGATTATAAATCTCGGAACAGATTAGGTTTTTTGCCGGAAAATCCGGCTTTTTCAAGGGGTCTTAGAGGAATTGATATAATAAAATATTATTCTAAGATATTAAATATCAAAAACAGAAATAACGACATTGAAAGCGTACTGAACCTGACAGGCATATACTATGCCAGAAACACTCAGATACATAAATATTCGAAAGGCATGACGCAGCGGCTTGCTCTCGCCGTGGCTCTTTTGGGCAATCCTGAAATATTAATTTTCGATGAGCCGCTTTCCGGTTTAGACCCTATCGGCAGAAAAGAGTTTAAAGATATAATACTGCATCTCAAAGAAAAAAAGAAAACTATATTTTTTTCTTCGCATATTCTTGCCGACAGCAAAGAACTGTGCGACAGAATAGCGGTGCTTGTAAACGGCAAACTGCTGAAAAATGATTCGCTGCCTTCTTTGGAAAAAGAGGCAAACAATTTTTATGAAAAAATTGATGACAGCGCCAATCTCGAATATAAAAACCCTTTAGAAAATTATTTATACAGCTTAATGATTAACAACAATAATAATAAGTAAGAAATGAAGCGCTATAAGAAAAAGGTGTCAGACACCTTTTTAAAAACTACAAAAACTATTAGATAAAGGGGTCTGACACCTTTATTTGACACCTTTATTATAAAAACTATAAACTATATATAATTTTATATACTTGCAAATATGAAAAAAATACTTTATTCGGCATTCTATTCCTTTAACGAAATTAAAAATTCAAAGATATTCTATTCTTTTTTAATTTTTGCTCTAATTTTAATTTCAGGCAGCTATTTTGTTTCACAGACCAGTTTTATAGACCAGGGTAGGATTATGGTTGATTTTTCAATATTTGCAATTTCAATATTTAATATTTTTATAGGTATTTTTATCGGTTCGTCTATCATTTATGATGATATAGAAAAAAAGAGCATATTCTTAAATTTGACTAAACCTATAAAGCGAAGCTATTATTTAGGAGGCAGAATATTAGGGCTTATATTGGCTATAATAATGTCAACTTTTATTATGACAATTATTTTTTATATAGTCCTGCTGATTATGAGAAAATATGTCTCGCCTGTATATTTTGGCAATATTGGCTTGGAGGTTATGCCCCAGTCTATATTTGTTCAGAGTTTTTTTATAATTATCGAGTCAAGTTTTATTGCAATAATAGCTATTTTATTTTCATTAATTACTTCTAAGGCGCTTGCCTCAATATTCACAATAATAATTTTATTTATAGGAGAGGTTTCAAGCAGGTTAAATGCTCTAGTTAAACCGCTCAAGATAATAAAGGACGGTAAATTAAAAATTGAAAACCATGCAAGTCCTATTACCGTTTTCGTTGTACATCTTTTATATACGGTTTTGCCAAATTTTTCGATCTTCAATATTTCTGCAGAGACATCTTATAAAATAAGCATCCCCGCCGATATTATATTCTATCGTTTTATTTACGGATTATCATATTCAATCTTATTATTTATCATAGCATTGGTGATATTTAATAAAAAGGATATCACATAAACAAAGGGGTCTGACACCTTTGTTTCTTTGTTTCTTTCACTGCTTATTTATAAAGCCCTACATAGTAATTCTTGATATACTGCAAATATTCCCTTATTAATGACCTGTATTTACCATAATCTTTCCGGTTAACCATAGATGATTTAGATATAAAACCGGATGTACAGAGCAATTGCTGCTTGCCTTTATTGCCTTTGCTGTTTTTGATAACAGAACATCTTGAAAATATTTTGCCTGCCGTATTGCTGACATTTAACGCCGGCGGCATATAAAATAATCTGAATTTTGCCGGTAAATTAATAATTATCTTAGATTCATGTTCAAACGGATAACCTATAACGAGCGGATAAATTCTCTTATCGCGCAGAACAAGGTGTATTAAAGAATTATCGACGGGCAGCGGCAGATGAAATATAGATTTGTTTCCGGAACCCTGCATATAATTTTTATCGCTGAATTTTAATGCGAAAACAATATTTTTTTTAACATTTTTAATATAAGAATATTTAAAATATTTTATATTAGCGCCTGGAATAAAAGAATACAAAAAATCCCCCGCCTTAATTAATTTTTTATAATCATTCATATTTTTCAAATCAGACCGTTCAAATTTAGCATAAACACCTTTATATATATAAGATATTTTGCCGTCAATTTTTCCGTTTCTGTTTATCTTGCCCTTAAATATATAATTCTTTTTATTTTGAATAAAACTTTCCTTAGGCAGCGTGATTATTTTATATTTACCGTAATTTAATATTTCAATGGCTTTTCTTCCCGCCAGCGAAAAAGGCAGATTAAATGCTTTTACTGAAGAAGAGTCGGGAAAAATATAAAATGTTTTACCTGCAATTTTTGCCG
>JAJYQS010000075.1 GCA_021794475.1 bacterium
ATAATGTAATATTTTCCTACTACACTTTTTACAAAACAGAAAAAATATAAAAATGATATTCAATGTTTATGCTGATTTAAAGGAATCAATTTATTGAAATGCGGAATTTGGTGTCAAAGTCAGGAAATAAGGCCATTTTTTACCCATTTTTGTCTTTTTTATGGCGAGATTTTCACATAGGTGATATA
Organism: bacterium; assembly: GCA_021794475.1. Taxonomy (GTDB): domain Bacteria; phylum SZUA-79; class SZUA-79; order Acidulodesulfobacterales; family Acidulodesulfobacteraceae; genus Acididesulfobacter. The sequence continues at coordinate 189 of JAJYQS010000075.1, forward strand.
ATATCTTCACATGCTTAAAATGCTTGTAAAATATGGAGATTCCGAAAAAGCTATAGAGCGTAAAATTGTTGTCGCAAAAACATTTTCTTCCATTCTTTAAAAACAAAATATTAACCGCAATAATGCCGCTCGACATTAAAAATTACCAGATTGAAAGAAAATTAGAATTGCTTTCTTTAGAAAAAAATAAAAACAAAAAAGAATCGGAGATAAATTTCAGGTCGGTTAATTATGAAATAATAATAATTTCTAACTTCTTTAATTTTTGTATAGAAAGGGGATATGCCGAGAAAAATCCTGCGGCTAAAATAAAAAAACTTAATGAACTTAAAAGGTTAAAGACTTTATCCGACGATGATATAAAGAAGCTAATAAACGGCGCTACAAATAAACTTACGAGAGATATAATTTCATTTTTAATTTATACCGGTTGCCGCAAAGGCGAATCGCTTAATTTAAAATGGGCAGATGTAGATTTGCAAAACTGTTGGATGAATGCGATTATTTAAAGAAAATACGCAATATAATATAGTCAATGTAAATACGGGATGTTATAATTATAATAATGAGTTACATGGATAATTGAGTATACCAAAATTCAAAAAATACTTAATATTACAGGCAATAAAATGACAAAAACTATCCAAATATTACAACCTATAAATAGCGGTGAAAAAAAGATAAATATTCAAAAAAATAATTCTAAAATATTAACAGGATTTCCGATGCAGCAATCTTTTGATTTTGGATTGGATTTTCAACCAAATGCAGAAATTTACGGTAATATTAAACTTAATGACAACTTAATTAAATTAGAATCCAGAAGATATATCGGCAATAAAAGCAAATTGACAGACTGGATAATAAATATTATTTTAACCCAAACAGAAAATTGCCGTTCTTTTTTTGATATTTTTGCAGGGACGGCAACTGTTTCGAAAAGAGCTCTTGCGCATTTTCAGAAAGTAATTGTCAATGATATTTTGTATTCTAACAATATAATTTATAAAGCTTTTTTTGAGACCGGCATATGGGATAGAGAAAAAATAGAAAATTTATTAATGCAATATAATTCATTAAACTCTAATGAGTTAGAAGAAAATTATTTTTCCGAGAATTTTGGTGATAAATATTTCGATTACAATAATGCTAAAATTATTGGTTATATAAGGGAAGATATTGAGGATAAAAAAGCAACCTTAACAGAAAAGGAATATAGCATTTTACTGGCAACTTTAATCTATAATATTGATAAAATTGCTAATACAGTAGGGCATTTTGATGCTTATATAAAAAAACCATTCCAAAATCAGAAATTGCGACTGCGTTTAATTGAAACGACCGATTTTTATGGCATTGAAATTTATAAAGAAAATGCTAATTCATTAGCTGGAAAAATAACGGCCGATATTGCTTATATAGACCCGCCTTATAATTCCCGCCAATACAGCCGATTTTACCATATTTATGAAAATTTGATTAAGTGGGAAAAACCCCCACTTTTCGGAACGGCGTTAAAACCTCCAACCGAAAATATGAGCGTATATTGCACCGTCAATGCAAAAAAAGCCTTTGATGAATTAATTGAGGATTTAAACGTCAAATATATAGCGGTTTCTTACAATAATACCTATAACTCTAAAAGCAATTCTTCTAAAAACAAAATAAAATTAGAAGAAATTGAAGAAATATTGAAAAAGAAAGGGGAAACAAAGGTTTTTGAACATTCGCATATTTTTTTTAATACCGGAAAAACAGAATTCAATGATCACAAGGAATTTCTATTTATTACTAAGGTCAATGCAACTCATAAAAAATATAAAATTTATCGTTCTCCTTTGTTTTATGTGGGTGACAAATTTAAATTAATTCCGCAAATTAAATCTTTTTTTCCAAAAAATATAAATAAATTCATAGAGCCTTTTACTGGCGGCGGTTCCGTTTTTTTGAATGTTCAGGCTAAAGAATATTTTCTTAACGATATTGACAAATATATATATAGAATACATCAATTTTTATTTGAAAATGCCAAAAATTCCAATGCTTTTATGTATCAGATTGATAAAATCATAGATAAATATAATTTATCTAAGTCTTATAGAGAGGATATTGTTCCTGTTGAACTTAAACAACGGTTTAAAAAAACTTATTATGCTAGATTTAATCAATCAGCTTATGAAAAATTAAGAAATGATTTTAACGAAAATCAAGAAAATATACTAATCCTTTATCTATTGCTTATTTATGGCTTCAATAGAATGATACGTTTTAATGCTCACGGCAAATATAATCTGCCTGTGGGCAATGTGGATTTGAATAAAAACGTAATTGACGCCTTAAACAACTATTTTGAATGGACATTAAATAAATCTGTTTATTGGTTTAATTTAGATTATATTAAATTTTTGAATAATATAAATATTTCAAAAGAAGATTTCATCTATCTCGACCCCCCTTATTTAATAACTTCAAGCGAGTATAATAAATTATGGAATGAGAAAAAGGAAAAGGACATGCTTGAAACCCTGGATATATTTAATAATCAGGGATTAAGGTTTGCCGTCTCCAATGTAACTTATTATAAAAACAAGGAAAATGCCATCTTTATAGAATGGGCAAAAAAATATATAATTAATCCAATTAGAAGTAATTATATTAGTTATCATGATAATTCTGCTAAAAATTTTCAGGAAGTTTTAGTTACTAATTATGCCAATATATAAGTATAAGCCGCTTTTATTTACAACTACTATGCGTAGTCCCGAACGGCTAAAGGATTTTTTAACCGTTCTTGGAGAATATGATGGTCAAGTTTTAACTAACGAAATCGTTGAAAGAGTCGCCAAAGCCCTTATTAAAAAAGGGTTGTATAAGCCAATCAAAGTTTCGCAAACTGTAAAAAACAAATGGAAAAATGAAATAGAACTAAGCAAAGAAGAAACTGAACGAGTATTTAACAAAAATCCGCAAAGTCATAAAGAAGCAGGTTTCGATAAAGGATGGCCTTCAAGGTTTGATACTTGGTTTAAAATAGCCAAAGAGCTGGGTTTTGTGTGGTATTGGCAGAACGAGAAGGTAGAGTTTTCTGAAAGCGGTAAAATGTTATTAGACAAGGCAAAGCCAGAAAACGAAATAATGGTCTTTGCTAACTCTTTTTCTAAATATCAACGTCATAATCCATTTCGCCGAGTTTTAAATAAAAATATTCCTCTAATTCTACTCATTCAGACAATCCAACTTTTAAATAAAGACCAAGATTTTAACAATGCAGGTATTTCAAAATTAGAGATCCCTTTACTATTATGTTGGAAAGATAACAATGCGGAAAGTTTATATCAAGAAATAAAAACATTACGAAATAAATATGGTTATTCGCCAAGTAATGAAATAATTTTAGAGCTTTGTTACGATCTATTAGACGAAACCAAGCGGGATAATAATTCAATTATAGGGGATTACCCCGATGATTTTATTCGCAAGATGCGCTTGACAGGCTTAATTTCTTTGCGCGGCGGCGGCCGTTTTATTGATTTAAACACCAAAGAACTGGCCGCTATTGATTATATTGTAAAAAATTATAGCCTTTACCCAGATTTAACTACTGAAAAAGACTTTTTTGATTATATCAGCAAGGTCGATGCTAATTTAGTTTCTACGCTTTCTGTTTATAAAGCTCCCGCAATAATTACTAGTAAAGAATTGGATAAATGGGTAAAATATTACGGTTGGGAAATTATAAAAACTGAGATGCTCAATTTGGTGCAAAAAAAATCATCCAAAGATGAAATTCTAAAAGTTATAGACCAGCCTTTACGTTTAGAATTTTTGACTTCATTAGCCATTCTTAAAAGATTGCCGAACGTATCAGTAAAGCCTAATTTTATTTCAGATGACGAAGGTTTGCCAACCAGTTTTGCTTCAGGCGGAAAACCAGATATCGAATGTTTGGAAAATAAAGATACAATTTTAGTAGAGGTTACGCTTTTAACTGGAACTCAACAACATATCAGGGAATCATTTTCCATACGCAGGCATTTGGAAGACTACATTGTTAGGGGGATCAAAGCTTATTCGGTATTTATTTCACCGCAAGCATTTATCGATACTCGTCGTTATGCCGAATTTATTAAAACTGACGGTATCGAAGTGCGAATTTTGGATATAGATAAATTTGTCTATAATCTTGAAGAAAAAACAACACTAAACGAGGCAACTTTATAACATTCCAAAGTGAGAATTGAAAAATTTTAACTAGGATTGCTCCATTTTATTTTGCTTTTCAAACAAGTGACCGGTTTAAAAAAACAATGCTTAATTAAATTATTTTTATATATAAAATAGATTTTTTTTAAAATCTTTTAATGAAATTTTGTTATCAATATTATTCTATCATTTAAAAAAATTCAGTTATGGGCGTGCTTGATAAAATAAATTTCGCACTCATAATGACATAATATTCAAATTTCCTCCACATAAGGCGTGCTAATCTAACTTACCTCATATTTTTATGCAAATAATTATTAAGATAAGCCTTAACTAAATAAAAAAATATATTGACAATATCATAATATTTTTGGTACTATTAAAATTTCATTAATATTCCGTTAATGATTTCTTGTTTTTAAGCAGTTTGAAAATTTGTCTATAAAGTTTTGTAAAAAAAGTTTATATATATAAAAGTTGCAGCTGCTATATTTTATCAGGTAAGGCTGGCGTAGCTCAATGGTAGAGCAGCTGATTTGTAATCAGCAGGCTGCGGGTTCGATTCCCATCGCCAGCTCCATAATAATTGTCAAAAGCAGGAGAGGTGCCCGAGCGGCTAAAGGGAACAGACTGTAAATCTGTCGGCGCAAGTCTACGGAGGTTCGAATCCTCCCCTCTCCACCAGTTATTATTTTTGAGCGCGAATATTTATTGTATTTTATTTATGAATATTTATTATATAAAATGCAGTTAATCGAAGTTATGCCGGAAATGTGTTGAAATGTTCAATAAATAACTAAGTATTTATTGGTATTTATTGATAATAATTTATTTTAGTAATTTACTAATTAAGTGATAGTTGTGTTTATTATATAGGCGGGAATAGCTCAGTTGGTAGAGCGTCAGCCTTCCAAGCTGAATGTCGCGGGTTCGAACCCCGTTTCCCGCTCCATTATTCATATTATATTATTTGCCCATGTAGCTCAGTGGTGGAGCACTTCCTTGGTAAGGAAGAGGCCATCGGTTCAATCCCGATCATGGGCTCCATAAGATTTATAAATTGACAAAAATATAATATATATTAATTTAAATATAATTCAGATTATTTTCCAGGAGGATTAGATGTCCAAAGAAAAATTTGACAGATCAAAGCCGCATGTCAATATAGGCACAATAGGTCACGTAGATCACGGCAAAACAACTTTAACTGCAGCTATTACCAAGGTCC
>JAJYQS010000069.1 GCA_021794475.1 bacterium
TTATAAGAGAAAAGTTTATACAAAAAATGGAAAAGGCTAATATTTCTTCCGTGATTAAATATAAGAAAATTAAACTTATAAGGCAGACGGTGAATCACGATGAATTAAAGCTTTATATAATAAGAACGGTAATATCTAATTCAAATTCAAATATTGAGAGCAGCGCAGCTTATGAAGATAAACTGATATTAAAAAGAGTAAAAAGAAGCATTCAATATCCCTTCGGTTTAAAAGTAGTATATTTTAATACGTTAAAATTAGGCGGAGCATAGTAATAAAATGGATGATGAATTAAATAACCCTCACATTATCTCGGAGGAACAGCTAAATTATGAGGAACAGCTAACTGCAAAAAATAATAAATGCGGCGGCGATGACTGTAATGACGGCGATGATGACGTTCATTACGATGTTTATGATGATGATGACGATAACAATAATGACGGCTATGATGATAATGTACGCAAAACATCCGCAGTTAGCGGTTCGGCAGCTGAAGAAGATGCGCCGGCAGATACAGATAACAATCAGCGTATATCGTTAAATCAAACACGGAAAGCTTCGGCAATAGGTGAAGATGCGTCAACAGAAAATAATATATATAATTCTGCGCCGGATTTAAAAAATAAAAGCGGCAAATTTACTTTTTTAAAATCATTTAACGGAATAATAATTATAATAGGAATAATTATAGCACTTTTTATTATGTTCAAATTTTTATATTTTAACAAGTCTGAAGTGAAACATAATAATAAAACAGGAAAAGCAATCGGTTATAAGAATAAAATTATCAATTATAAAAAAAGATTTTCTTCCCGTATTTTTAATTACGATTCAAGCAACAAAACAAATAAACCGGCTGAGCATAACGGAAAATTCAGTAAAAAATTTTACAGAGAAATGGAAATGCTAAAAAAATTGAAAAATAATAAAGAACGGGAAAATAAAAATAGAGCGGTTAAAAAAAATTTATTGCCTATAAATAAAAAAATCGTAGTTTTTATTAAACAAAGTTATGAAAAATTAATTTTAAACAGCGAAAGAGGATTGAAAAAAAATAAACGGTTTAAAAATAATATTATGACCGGCAATTTTAACTTTTATAAACAAGAAGATGAAGGAAAAACTAATTATAATAATATCCGAAACAGTCTGGCAGCAGCGGCGATACCGATAGGAACAGTCGTCAACGCATATATAAAATATAAGATATTTTCATATAATACCGAGGTTCCGGTAATAGCAATTTTATCAAACGCATATTATTACAAAAATAAACAGTTTTTAAAAAAAGGCGATAAATTTTTTGGAATGGTCAGTATAAAACATTCTATAAACAGACTTAATATACATTTTAGCAGAATAATAAAAACCGACGGCTCATCGCTGAATATTGACGCCGTAGCTATGATGCCTAACGGTTCCGGAGGCGTAAAAGGGAATGTTCATCATCATTATGCAGCGAATGCGCTGACATCGTTAGCTCAGGGGGTGGTGGGTGCAGCCGCAATGTTTGCAGGCGGAGGTTCTGCCGTAAATTCTTCAAATCCTTATACTTTTCAAAACCAGATAAGACAAAATGTTGCGCAGAATGAATTAAATCAGGCGCAAAACGGTTTAGATTCCATGGCATCATCAGCGCAGCAGACAACGATTACTTTACCTGAAGGAAGACCGATAAAAATTATATTTTTGAGGGCGGTGCACATTAATTAATATTAATTTATTATTTTTTAAATAAAACTGCTATGAACGGATTTTTAAACATAGATATTAACAGCAATATTAACGGCGCAAGAGAAAAAATAATTTCTATAATAGGAAATCTTGATGTATATTTTTTTGAAAGATATGAACTTATAGAAGCTATTTTAATTTCAATTATCGCCAAACAGCATATGATTCTCATAGGCGAACCGGGGCTTGCTAAAACTGCAATATTAAAAGCTTTAACAAAACATATAAACGGAATGAAATTGTTTAATTATCAAATGACTCCGCACACGGAAATAAATGATTTGTTGTCTGATAATCCGTTAAATAAAGGCAATGGTATAGATAAATGCGAAATTGTGCTAATCGACGAATTTTTCAAGGGCAAAACCTCAACGCTTAATTCGCTATTGTCAATAATGAACGAAAGAATATTGTATAACCCGGAACCTGCAAATATACCGCTTATCAGTTTATTCGCAACTTCTAATGAAAAGCCCGACAGGACTGTTTCTTCTAATTTATTGCCTTTATATGACAGATTTTTATTAAGAAAAGAAGTGCTGCCGATAGCAGGCGAAGATAATTTTAAAAATCTGCTGAAACTCGGCGAAGAATATTCATCTAATAATATAAATTTAACATTGGAAGAACTAAAGAAAATAATCATAGCCTCACGGAAAATAGATATAGGAGAACATATTTATAATTTAATTTTCAGCATCAGGGAAGAATTAAAAAACAGACAGGTAATAGTTTCCGACAGGAGATGGCGCGATACGGTGAAAATTATAAAAGCAAAAGCGCTGCTTGAAAATAGATTATGCGTTTCTGAAAACGATATCAGGGCTATAGAGTCGTCTATATGGACATACTATTCGGATATAAGAACGGTTAAAAGCATAATTAATAAGCATCTGTATAATTTCTCCGTTAATTGAACCGGCAGTATTGTATTTCTAAATAAAAGAGAAGAATAGGCATTTTTACTCGTTATAAAAACAATTTTTTGAGTATTCATTTTAATTCTATTTTTAAACAAGAGAAAAGAACCGGCATTTTTACACTTGATTAATTAGCTCATAAGCAAATGAACAAAAATAAAATTTTGGCATTAAAACTTATTATTTCATTTTTTATATTTATTATAGAAATCTGCTATCTGTTTATATTTTCAGGTTTTTTTTCAAATAAAGATTTAAATTATTATTTTTATTATTTTAACGACGTAAAATTAGTCTTAATATTTTTGCCTTTGACTATGTGGTTTTTTTCAGCTTATTCGCTTTCAAACATAATCTACAACAAATATATTTATTTAAAACCGGCAAAAAAGAAAAAAATAAAAAAAGTTGCGCAGAATACTAATACGTATTTATGGCCTGTTAAAGAAAATGAATTAAAATTAGTAATCGGCGAGATACACAATAAAGACGGAAGCAGAAAAGAAAAATACGACTGGCTGACGCTAAACGAAGACGGATTATATACAGGACTTATAATAATAGGTTCAACAGGTACCGGAAAAACCAGTTCATGCGCATATCCGTTTTTAGACCAGCTGCTGAATTGCAGCAAAAACGAAGAAGATAAAAAGATAGGCGCGTTAATTCTGGATGTCAAAGGCGATTTCTGGAAAACCGCAGCAGATATAATAAAAAACTACGGGAGGTCTCCCGATATAATTATTATAGAACCGGGTTCGGGATATTTCTATAATCCGATACATTATCCAAATTTAGATGTTTCCATAATTGCGGAAAGATTATATTCAGTTTTAGAAAATTTAAATTCTAACGACGGGAGACAGGACAGTTTCTGGAAAGATAAATCTATTAATTTATTAGCCAGTTCAATAGGGCTTTTAAGAATAACTTTTAAATATGTGACGCTCGATGCCGTTTATGAAATTATATCCGACGAAGAAAAACTGGTTAATGTTATTAATTATTCAAAAAAATTAATTGATTTAAAAAAGATAAATGAATCCGATAAAGGCAATCTGATTATGTATATAGATTATTTTTCAGGCAGCGATTATAAAAATCTTGATGAAAGAACAAAAGGAATAATAAAAAGCGAATCATTAAGAGTCTGTTCAGATTTTATAAAACCATTATATAAGAAAACATTCTGCGCGCCTGAAAAAGATTTAAACTTTCCCGGTTTTCAAGAAGTGATAAATAAAGGGAAAATAATTATTCTCAGGATGCCGGAATCTCAATACGGTTTGACCGGACGCGCTATAGGAATTATGCTCAAGCTTGATTATTTCAGAACCGTGCTTAACAGGGTATATAATGCCGTAATAAATAATAAGATTAATACGGCAAGACCGGTGCTTTTTCTATGTGACGAATATCAAAACTATGTAACGTCCGGCGATATTGAATCAGACAGCGAATTTTTCGCAAGATGCAGGCAGTCTAAAGCCATTAATATAATGCTCACGCAAAGTTATAGTTCATTAAAATTAAAACTTGGTTCAGAAGAAAAGCTTAATTCACTCATAGGAAATATCAGGTCTTCTGTCTGGCTTTCTTTGAGCGATGATTACTCAAGAGAAAAAGCTTCAAAAATATGCGATAAAGAATTTAAAGCAAAAATTACAGAAAATATAACCGAACAGGATGACAGCGCCAGATTTAACTCCTATATAGGCGGTTTATTGTCCGATGATAATACGCTGTCGCAGGGCACAAGCAAAACAATGGAAAAAATGCCCGCATTTGATACCGATGATTTTGCAAATCTTAAACTCAATCAGGCAATATATAGAATTTATTCCGATAAAGGTATTAAAGGACCGGGCATAGCATATCTTCATCCTTATTATTTTTCTAAATATAAGGGCTATTTTGATACGAATCATTAATATAACTGATATAAATTAATATAACTGATATAAATCGGCTTAATATATTTATTAATATCTTTTTTATATGAATAATTCCAGAAAATATAACAATAATGACGAACTCGATATACTTGAAATTGCTTTTCTTTGTGTTTCAGGTTTGTTTGCTTTATTTTATTTTTCGAACGAGAAATTTAAATATTATATAAATTGTTTCTATATATTTGCAAATTACGCATTTGAACACTATACCGCAGTTTCCATTCTATATTTAATTAATTTATATTTATTTTTCAGCGGTGTTTACGGTTTATACGTAATAATCTTTGAAATAAAGGCTACAGGCGCAAAACTTAAAATGCACGATAAATTAGAAAATTTAAAGAACAATAATAGAGAGGACAACTAAATTGGAAAATACGAAAATCATAAGAATTAAAAGAAGTAAAAAAAATAAGAGAAGTAAAAATAATCGCAATATTTTCCATCCGTTAAGGCAATTTTTAAATTTTTATTTTTTCCTATTTATTTTATCTATTTCATCTATTTTTTATTTTCATATATATTGTAAAGCCGCAAACGCTCAGCCTTATTCAAATTTAGCAAAATACAGCTTTAAAAATAGACTATATACGCACAGACTTGCCATAAAATCCGATATAATTTATAAACTGAATACTGCATTAGGCTACGTAAGCATTGTAACGCTTCCGTGTATCCCGCTAAATGTTGCTATAGGCAGCGCATCAGATTTTTCTGAACAGATTGTAGGAAAGCAAATTTTTATTAAACCGATGACTTATAATAATAAAATTAATACAAATCTTGAAATATTGACTAAATATGGGTTAATTAATGTTCTTTTAAAGATTACCAAACCAAAGTATGTTACTTATAATTTAAATCTAACGCAGAGACTCAATAATGTTTTTGTAGCTAATTATATAAAGAAGAAGATTAAAAAAGACGAAGATATTATAAAAAAGAAATATACCAGAAAATTAAATCTGCTTGATAAAGAGCGCTCAGATATAAAAAAACAGAAAAAAGAGATTTTAAATATTGTCCTATCCGTTAATAAAATTAAAATTAATAAAAAAATACGAAAAAAAGGTCTGGTATTAACAATCAACTCTTTAAGCCGCATAGGAAAAATTTACTATTTGCAATATCAGCTGACAAACACGACGGACAAAAAATTTTTCATCAGAAATGTTTATCTGTTTTTAGAAACCGGAGGCAATTTTTTTAGCGGATATAAACCGACAGGCATCAGGGAAATTATGATAATAAACCCGCAGCCGCATAATGAACAATATATGCAATATAAAATTATCAGGAATGTTGCCGTATTTAAAGTAAATAAAAAATATAAATTAAAACTGCTAAAAAGATTAAAATTCACAGTTCATATTTTATTTAATAAAAAATTGATTAAGCTTAATATAGGCGGTATATAATTGTATATAATTAAGGCTTTTATATATTTTATTTACATCTTGTTAACAGATTAAAAATTTTCAGTTCATATATTATTTATAAAGAATATATGTTATACACCTACTGTTGATTTATTATATTGCAGCTCACTAAAATTTTTTATTGATGTTATAGTAAAATTATATTATATTAAAATCATATAATATGTTTAAGAAATATAATTTTATTTTGTATATTTTATATTGCAATCTAATTTAACAATTAACAATAAAATTTCTAACAATAAAATTTCTAACAATAAAATTTCTAACAATAAAATTTCTAACAATAAAATTTTAAATAAAAAAATTTTAAATAAAAATAAACAGGTGTTGATTATGAAAAATAAATTTTCGGTTTCTGCAATTTCTTTAATTTTATGGCTATTGCTTTTTGCATTTTTTACTAATTTTAGTCTAATTTTAGTTAAGCCGGCTAATGCCGTTAATTTTCAAACCATTAAACAAAAGGCATACGGCGGTAAACTAAAATACTCAGGCGCTGTTTATGCCTCAGACCCTATTATTTATGCTTTATACGTAAAATATTCAAACGAACCTTTGACTAAAAAAATTATTACCGATTATATTAAGATTGTTAATCCTTCAAAATACAAACATGACCGGTTTAACGCCTTTTTATGGCAGAAATTATATTATAAAGATAAGATAAGATTTAAAAAATTATTGAATTATATTGCGCACGTCGGTTATTTTAAAGAATATGTTAAAGCGGATATAGGCAATTATAATTTTAAAAAACATGGTTTTTATTTAAGATATTACGGTTCAGGGCGAAAAATCCAAAACGGTATGAAAACGAATAGAAACATTGACTTTATAAGGTCGATACACGGCAATATTTATTATCTGTTTAAAAATTTAACCGTTGACAATATTAACGCGGGAAATTTTAATTTTATTAAAGTAAATGAAAAAAAAGCTGAACAATTTTTAAATTCAAGAACCGGAAATTTCGGACATATCGGCAGAAATATTTTTTTGGAATATTATTACCGCCCTCTAAAGGCTAAAAATAATATTTTAAATGTTAAAATTATAAAAGTTTTAGTGTATAATAATAAACATAAAGGCATGCTGATAGGAAGCCTATAAATTATATTATAAAATAGTAATGAAGCGGAAGAACAGCAGAGGAATATAATAATTGAAAAGTTATAACGATGACGACATGAAGCAAGGCATAAGATTAAATAAATTTATAGCCATGCATACCGGGGTTTCCAGACGCACAGCCGATGAAATAATAAGAGAAGGCAGAGCTAATGTAAACGGTAAAAAAATTAGCCGGCTGGCAACAAACGTATCCGGTGAAGATATCGTACTGCTTGATGAAAAACGTATAGGAGCGTCCAATAAAGATTTTATTTATCTGATGATTAATAAACCGAAAGCGTTTCTTAGTTCAAGAAAATCAGAAAAAGGTTTTAGAACGGTTATGGATTTAATAGATAAACCTGAAATAGCCAAGTTTGTTTTTCCTGTCGGCAGATTGGATTTTATGAGCGAAGGTCTGCTGCTTATGACTAACGACGGAGATTTTGCATATAAGGTGACGCATCCTAAATTTAATGTTATAAAATCATATATAGTTGAAGTTAAGGGCGATATTACACCTGAAATATTCAGTAAAATTAAAAAAGGGGTATTTTTAAAAGATGACGGTTTATTAAAACCCCATAGTGTAAAGGTTGTTAAAAAAAATTTAAATAAATATATTTTATTGATCGATTTAAAAAATGGGAAAAATAGAGAAATAAGAAAAATTCTTGAATTTCTTAATTTAGAAATTATTTTATTGAGAAGAATTAAAATAGGCGGTCTTCCAATGGGAGATTTGCGCTCCGGCGAATTTAAAATAATAAAAAAAAATGTTGCCGAGCTTGTATTTAAAAAAGAAACTGAAGCAGTAAATACGGCAGAGCCGGAACAAAGAAAAGCAGCATCCGGTTCAGCATCTGTAAGTTCAGCATCTGCAAATGCAAAAAATAAGATTTATTATAAAAATCCCGAAGAGTTTAAGAACGGCAAAAAATTTCACAATAAATATAAAGACGGGTATAAGGAAGGCAATAAAAATAGCAGAAGCAATATTATCACCGGAGATAAGGAAAAAAAGCGCGGAGAAATAATTCTTAAGAATAATTTGCATACGAAATATACAGACGGAAAAGGCAAAATAACTATCGGCGCTTTTAAAAAATCTGTCGTAAGGACAGATAACGTAAAAACACATAAATCGTTCCGCGCAAAATAATTTATCGTAATACTAATTTGCTTTGCAACTTTGCAATGCCCGGCAATTAAGTTTATTGCAATTATACGTTGTGATGCCATACATTCAATAAATCGGTATTTTATAATTACTTATAAACATAAATCATCAGTCGGCGCAAAATGAAAGTAGAAAAAGTGATATATTATTCTCCTGAAAACGGCGTAAGTCCGGTATTGAAATATATTGAATCGCTGGATGAAAATACAAAAAAGCAGATTTACGATTCTATAGATATGTTCGTCAAAGAATTTCCGGAAGTCAGAACGGTAAAAATTAAACATATGAGAGATAAATACTGGAAAATTAAATTAGCCGACAGATTTAAAAGAAATCATAGAATTGTATATGTCGTAATTAATCATACCATGATAATTCTCCACGCATTTCAAAAAAGAAATTCCAAGCATCCGCCGGTCACTAAAATGGGTGTTCCCGGAAGATTAGACGATATCATCGGCAGACTTAAATTATAAAAAGCAACGGGAGTATGTCAATTAGCTGATATTTTCAATTTTTAATTCATAGTTTAATAATTCATCTTCATCGGATAACGATATATAAATTTCTCCGAAATATTCTTCCTGGTCTATCATTATTATTGCAAGTCTTGACATTTCTAATATTGACAAAAAATATATTATAAACAATTCTTTATTCCTGCCGTAAATGCTGCTGCTGTTAATGCAGCCGTTATTGCCGATGTGTCCGTCATTGCAGCAGACTAATATAAGTTCTGAAAATTTTATTGTTTTTAAATCCTGCAATATATTTACTATCTCAATTATTTTTTCTTTTATGGAAAATTTAGTTTTTTTTAATTCATAAGAATCAATTCTTGTTTCTGCTTCTTTCGCTATACCGTAAAATGCCTTAGAAAGCGCATATACATTGGCTTCAAATAAAAGAGTGCCGGATTTATCGGCGATGCCGCTATTATTATCATTATTATTTATATTTTCGCCTGTATTATTACTGATATTAATATTAAACACATCCCTGCCTAAGATAGGCTTATTATCAAGATAATAGGCAATTTCTTTAACTTTTTGATATTCAATAAGCATGTTTGCCAGTTCATGCCGCGGGTCTGTACTATTTATCCCGTTTTCAGAAGGAGACTCGTCAGATAAAATAGTTTTAGGCAGCAGCATTAATGATTTTATATATATGAGATGAGCTGCCATGACGATAAAGTCGCCTCCGATATCTATATTAATTCCTGCAGAATTAAGCGCAGCTCCGCCATTATTATCGTTGTTATTTGATTTAAACCGGTCTTCAGACATTCCTATAGCATTGAGATAGTCTTCGGTTATCTCTTTTATAGGAATATCGTAAATATTAATTTTTTTCTTTTTTATTAGGGATAAAAGCAGGTCTAACGGTCCTTCAAAAAATTCCAGTTTTACCGTATTTGTTACGTATCTTTCTGCTTTGCTGCCGTTTAGAGGGCTATTTCCTTTATCTGAAGCGATACAATCATCGCCGCCGCCGTTGTTTTCTGCATCTGTAATGCTGCCGCTGCTGAATCTTTTGTTTTCCAATTTTAAATTTAAATATTTCTTAAAATTAGGTTATTCACTATAAAATTAAATCCTGTTATAAAAAAATTATACGGGTCGATTAATAATAAAATCAATATGACAAAAATTCCAAACGGTTCAATTTTGCTGAGAGAAGAAGAAAGCGGCTCCGGAAGTATACTGACGGCAACTCTGCCGCCGTCTAAAGGAGGAATCGGTATTAAATTAAAAATACCCAAAATAACATTAATCATAATACTTATAAAAAGCATGAACGTGACGGGATAGATAAAATCTTTAAAAAAAATGCCTGTATTTGAAACATTTTGAAATTTAAATGTATGCAGAAATTCAAACAGATATAAATTCATTACAGGATAATTAAACAGAATTATTTTTAATAAAATAAATGAAATAATCGCTAAAATAAAATTGGTTGCAGGACCCGCCGCAGCTACAAAAGCGGTATCTTTTTTAGGATTTCTTAAAGCATTGAAATTTACGGGAACCGGTTTTGCATATCCAAATAAAAAAGGAGAACCTATTATAATTAGCAGAATAGGAAGCAGAATTGTTCCGAAAGGGTCGATATGTTTAATCGGATTAAGTGTAAGCCTGCCTGCGTTTTTTGCAGTGTCGTCGCCAAACAGATGAGCTACATAACCGTGAGAAACTTCGTGCAGTATAATTGCCAAAAGCACCGGAATTGCGGCAATTGCGATAAGCTGAATAGTATTGTTCATATCTTTATGCTGACCTTTTTAATTTTAAATGAATTTAATTATTTTTGTTTACTTTTATTTTTATTTGTCTGCTTTTAATTATTGTTTAATTTATCTAATTTGGCATCTAATTCAAATTATTTATTTAAATTAAATATATCTAAATTATATATCTTTAAATCAAATCTAAAAAATAAATTATATATCTTTAATCAATAATCAATATTTAGCCGAATTTTTTATATATATTTACACATTTCTTTATTGTATAATATTAAGGTGCCATTAATCAATTAATAAAACAATTTTATTTTATATGAATAAATTTTTCAAGGATACTTACCTGATAAAAAAGACTTTAGAAGAAAAAATTCTGCCTTATGTTCAAAAACCATCAAGATATATAGGAATTGAAAGCAACATCTCAAAAAAAGATTTTAATCTTGCCGAGCTTACATATCTAATCGCTTTTCCTGATTTTTACGAATTGGGAATGAGTCATATCGGCATGGAGATAATCTACGATGTATTAAATTCACAGGATAATATAGCATGCGAGCGTGTTTATCTGCCGTATCCGGATATGATTGCCGGATTAGCCGAGCATAAACTCCCGCTTTTTTCGTTAGAATCAAAAGAACCTGTAAAAAATTTTGACATAGTAGGATTTTCTCTGCAATACGAATTATCATATACAAATATATTGTATATGCTTGAGCTGTCCGATATTTCGGTAATGTCAAATTTAAGAGCTTTCGATGACCCTTTTATCGGAGCAGGCGGTCCATGCGCTTTTAACCCGTTGCCGTTGAATGATTTCATAGATTTTTTTATTATAGGCGATGGAGAAAATGTTGTTAAAGAAATATGCAAAACAGTTATAGATGTCAAAAAACAGCATATTAATATTATTAAGAAAGAAACGTATAATAAAAAAAATCAAAATAATAAATATTTAGCCGAATCTGGAGATTTACGGCAATATATAAAAGAAAAAATTTCTAAAATAACCGGAGTTTATGTTCCGGGAATATCAAATAAAATTAAAAAATCGATAATTTATGATTTAAATTCTATAAATTACATTAATAATCCGTTAGTTCCGGCAATCGAAACCGTCCACAACAGGTTTTCGGTTGAAATTGCGAGAGGCTGTTCTTCCGGGTGCAGATTCTGTCAGGCAGGATATATTTATAGACCGGTAAGAGAAAGAAAAAAAGAAACGATTATAGATATTATAAAAAATGGGATAGATAAAACCGGCTTTGAAGAGATTTCATTATCTTCGCTTTCGACCGGAGATTATTCCGATATTGAAAACTTAATAAATAATTTGTCGGAATATACCAATGAAAAATTAATTTCTTTTTCTTTTCCTTCTATGAGAATTGGCAGTTTAAGCGAAAATATACTGCAAAAAACATCGGAGATTAAAAAAACTAATTTTACGCTTGCGCCGGAAGCCGGTACGGAAAGATTGCGCAAAATAATAAACAAAAACATTTCCGAAGAAGACCTGCTCTTTGAGGTGAAGCATTTAGCTTCAAAAGGTTTTAACAAATTAAAACTTTATTTTATGCTCGGATTGCCCTATGAAAGACTATCCGATATAGAAGGCATAAAAGATTTAATATTAAAAATTAAAAAAATATCAAAACAGTTAAACGTAACCGTCAACGTAAATAATTTTGTCCCAAAACCACATACGCCGTTCCAGTGGCATCCCATGAATACGGAAGAAGAACTTAACTTTAAAATAAATTATCTTAAACATTTATTGAAACCTCTAAATGTTATTTTTAAATATCAGGACCCTAAGGTAAGTTTTATTGAAGGAGTTATTTCTAGGGGCGATAGATTTACATCAAAGATAATTTACCAGGCATATCTAAACGGCGCAAAATTTGACAGCGAAAGAAAATATTTTAATTTTAAAGCGTGGACGGATGCCTTAAAATCATTCGGTACAACAGATAATCTCAGCTGCAATGAATTATTAAATAACTATCTCTATATTCAGAAAGACTTAGAAGAAACCTTGCCTTGGGATTTTATAGACATAATGGTTGAAAAGGAATATTTGAAATCTGAATTTAAAAAATCTTTTGAATTAAATAGATTAACGATTTATGGCGAAAGCTGCAATTTAAATAATAATGATGATGATGATAACTATAGAAACTATAACAAAAACTTAAATGCGAATATAAACATCATAAATGATAAAAAAGATAAAAAAACATACGGTTATATTACCGAAAACTGCAGAAAAGTATGCCATCTCTGCGGCGTATGCGATTTTAAAATAGTTCAGCCCGTATATTCAACTAAATTAAAAAATAATAAAAACAACGATGAATATATAAATTATAACAACTCTCAAGATATAACAGCCGGTGAAAAATATAATTTTTCGGATAATAAATCCGCTATAACCGGCATTACAAAATCTGTTTCTGCAAAACCAAGCGAATCTAAGATACTTATCCGTTATTCAAAAAGAAGCGGCATGAAATATTTAGGACATCTGGAGACAGTTAAAATATTGTTGCGGACGTTGCGGATGTTTAATATTAAAATTTCTTATTCTGAATCAAAATTTAGTCCTAAACCTAAAGTAAGTTTTTCAAATCCTATTCCATTTATGGCCGAAAGCGATTTTATGTATATTTTGGCAACGGTAAGCAATTGGAATGACGTCGCAGACGTGAATGCAGATTTTCATAATTATGATAATAAAGGTAAAAATAAAAACATCCTTGGGGATAGCTATAATGATAATGAAAATAATTCAGAAAAAGTTAGCGGCAGCAAAAGTTATAACGGATTAATTAAAGCTAAAATGAACAGCAAACTGCCGGAAGGATTAAAAATTCTGGAAATAATAAATGTAGAACCTGATTTTAAGATTAAGGATATTAATTTGTTCGCAACTAGTTAAATTTAAGTTAAATTTTAAGTTAAAAAAATTTTTTAAATTTAATAAAATAAATTAATAAATAATAATAAAAATAAAATAATAAAACCGAATTTTAACTTATATTGCAGAGAATTCTCATTCTTTGAGGGCAAGTTGCTTCACTAAAGCATTCTGTCAATAATTAATAATAAAATTAAATAGTTACATTAATATAATTAATGTTGGAGATTAGATTAAAAATGACTAATGACAATAACAATAGAAACAAAAACAATAATGAAAACAATATTAAAAAAAGCAGGGAATCATTAATAAGACAAGCTGCCGAAATAATGCCGGGCGGCGTTAACAGCCCGGTAAGAGCCTTTAAATCAGTTGATATGGAACCTGTAATTATAAAAAGCGCAAAGGGGAGTAAAATTTATGATTATAATAACATGGAATACATAGATTATGTAATGTCGTACGGTCCTATGCTTTTAGGTCATGCTGACAAAAGGGTAGTCGATGCCGTAAAAAAAACTTCGGAAAACGGTTTCAGCTTTGGAGCTACCACGGAGAACGAAATTGTGCTGGCTGAATTAATAAACAGACATTTTCCTTCAATAGAAATGCTTAGACTTGTTAATTCAGGAACTGAAGCCGTTATGAGCGCTATAAGGCTTGCGCGGGGCTATACCGGAAAAGAAAAAATTATAAAATTCGAAGGATGCTATCACGGTCATTCCGATTCTATGCTAGTAAAAGCCGGCTCCGGAGCACTCACAACATCTGTTCCATCCAGCGCAGGCATAACGAAATGCACTTCTGAAGATACATTGGTTGCAAGCTATAACGATATAGACTCCGTTAAAAATCTATTTTTAAAAAATAACGGCAGAATTGCAGCGGTAATAATTGAGCCGGTTGCAGCTAATATGGGAGTGGTGCTGCCTGATGAAGGATTTTTAAAGTCATTGTTTGAACTGACGCGTGAAAATAACGCTTTAATAATCTTTGACGAAGTAATAACCGGCTTCAGAGTTTCTATGGGAGGAGCGCAGGAATTATTTGAGTTAAAACCTGATATTACATGCCTCGGAAAAATCATAGGAGGCGGGCTTCCAATCGGCGCATTCGGCGGAAAAAAAGATATTATGGAATATTTATCGCCGATAGGTCCTGTTTATCAGGCTGGAACACTGTCCGGCAATCCGATATGCGTTGCGGCAGGCATTGCAACATTGAAAGCGCTCGAAGACGACAATGCGGTTTCTAAAGCGAACGAAGCCGCAAGATATTTAGTAAATAATTTAACAGTTGAGCTTAAAAAATTTCAGGACAAAATTACGATAAACAGCATATCATCCCTGTTGACGATATTTTTCAAAAAAGGAAGCGTCAATAATTTTCGCGACGTAATGGAAACAAATACAGAACAGTTTAAGAAATTTTTCGGGATAATTATAAACGAAGGGCTGTTTACCGCCCCATCGCAGTACGAAGCGATGTTTTTAAGTTCTGCACATTCAAAAGACGATTTAAACCAAACACTTTCTATTATAAAAAAAGCGGTAGAACAAGTTTTTAACTAAACAGTTTTAATTATACAACAAATATTTATATTTATATTTATATTTATATAATATATAAATTTATCTAAAAATATTTGGAGGCGCAATCATACTTAAAATGGCTTTATTTACTGCCGTTATGAGTGGTGGAGGGTATGGGAATCGAACCCACGACCTGCGCCATGCGAAGACGCCACTCTGCCATCTGAGCTAACCCCCCGATATAAAAAGCGACTGCTGACTTACTGCGCTGTATCAGCGCAGACACATTAAAATGTAAACATATTAATGAACGCCGCTTTTACAGATTATATTATATTATAAATTTTATATCAATACTAAAGATTATATGAAAATAATAAAATTTTTACCGGTTAATTGAAATTTTGCAAAACAAGAGTTATAATTTAAATAAGTGTGCACTTTTCTGAATAATAATATAAACAGAGCTATATTATTGCTGTAATTATTTTAATTTAACGTTTATTTCAATTTACCATGATTAAAAATTAAAATTATGCAAACTTAAAATAAATGGGGGAGGGTACATTAAGATGGGACAGCCGACTTTAACTAAAAACAATCAGTTAAAAAATTATATCATTAAGAAGAGTTTATACCTTGCCGGCAGCTATATCGTGCCGCGCCTGAAAGACGAAACGATAGTAAAACTTTCGGATAAACTCAATAATTTTAACGCACCTGCCGGCAAGATATTTTTTGACCATATTTTTGTCAATTTAAAAAGAAAACTGCCTTATCTCTCTACAAATGTCAAAAAGAAAATATTGGATAATTTTATATCTAATTTTTTACTTTTAAGCGGAGACAGGCGAAAGGCATTTATTGAAAAGAACGGATTTTATCCGCCGCTTTTTTATGTAATAAGTCCAAGTATGCACTGTAATTTAAAATGCTACGGCTGCTATTCAGCCAATTATACAAAAAAAGATAAATTATCATATGAAAAAATAAATCAGATAATAGACGAAGGTAAAAGCTACGGTATATTTTTTTATACTATATCCGGCGGAGAACCGTTTGTCCGAAAAGACCTGATTGACATTTTCAAGAGGAATAGCGACTGTTATTTTCAGGTATATACAAATGCTTCTTTAATTGACGGAAAAATGGCAGAAACGCTTTCAGAACTCGGAAACGTTTTTCCTGCTATAAGCGTAGAAGGTTTTGAAGCTGAAACCGACGAAAGGCGCGGAAAAGGCCATTTTAAAAAAATAGTATCCGCTATGAATTACCTGAAGGATAACGGAGTACTCTTCGGCTTTTCAGCCACTGCTACAAGATTTAATAACGAAACTATCGTAAGCGATGAATTTATAGATTTTTATATAAAACAAGGCTGCTTTTTAGGATGGTATTTTAATTATATACCGATAGGCAGAGAGCCAGACGTTAAACTGATGCCTACGGCAGCGCAGAGAGATTTCAGAAGAAAAAGAGTAGCGGAAATAAGAGAAACTAAACCGATTGTGGTTGCCGATTTCTGGAATGACGGAGTACTTTCGCACGGCTGTCTTTCCGGAGGAAGAGTGTACCTGCATATAAATGCCAACGGCGGGGTAGAACCGTGCGTATTTGCGCAATTTGCTGCAGATAACGTATTCGATAAAACTATAGAGGAAGTATTAAATTCAATGTATTTTAAAACTATAAGAAGCGAACAGATGAGAATTAAAAACCGTCTGCGTCCATGTATGATAATTGACCATCCCCAAGTTTTAAGAAAGGTTGTTGCAAAGGGAAATGCAAAGGCAACGCAGGAAGGCGGCGAGTCCATTATAACAGATTTAAAAGACGATATGGATAAATATTCTTCATCTTATGCCGAGATAGCCGATAAAGCCTGGTCGGAAGAATTCGGAAACGGGGAATACGTTATAGCAAAAAATGGGGAAAAACTTGCTCTTAATGAAGATGAATATTACAGAAGGCAGCTTCATCCCCTTGAAGGCGGAAAAAATAAGAAACACGAAGAAGAAGATAAAACTGTTTCTTTGTCTAATTAAATTCTATATTTAATTAACCAATTAATATAATTAAATTTTAAAAATATTTTTGATTAATAATTAATAAATAACTGTAATTCATAGCCATAATTATAAAAGTTGTAATTTTTTTATTTAATTTTTTGATGCAATAAATTATAATTATGGTTATGAGTGAGGTTAAAGTTGAAATAGTTGTGCCGAAAAGCGGATTAGATTATCCTTTGACTTATTTGCTTCCGGAACGGTTTTTCGAATTTTTGCAGATAGGCGCACCTGTAATTGTATCTCTTAAAAATAGGAAAACATACGGGTTTATTGCCTCAGTCAATTCCTCATGCAGCCTTAATATTTCAAACCTGAAAGAAGTATTGTCTATAGCTAAAAATTCATTATTTAATCAAAACCATTTAAATTTTTATTATTGGCTCGCTTCATATTATCATGAAAGTATTTCACGCGTATTGGATGCTGCGCTGCCCTCAATTGACGTTAAAAGTTTTCATCTGCTCGATGTTTATGCCGAAAAAAATAATAAAGATTCGAAAAAATGTGAAAAATCTTCCTTTTCTGCATCTCCCATATCCTGTTTAGACAACAGCGATCTGAACACGATATGCAAACCAGACTCGTTTTATATTAATAGCGAACAAAATACTGCTGCAAATAATATAAAATTAACAGAAGACCAGTTAAAAGCCATAGAATTTATTAAAAAACCTATTAAAGACAATTTTTACAAAACATTTCTGCTGCACGGCGTAACTGCAAGCGGAAAAACAGAAATATATCTTAATTTATTAGAATATGCTTTAATTTTAAATAAGCAAGTTATTATTATTGTTCCAGAAATATATATTACTAACCAGTTTATAGATGTGATGAGAAAAAGATTTTCTAAAATGTTAAATCCTCATGAATTTGCAATATTCCACAGTAAAATCGCTAAAAAAGAAAAATTAATTAACTGGTTTAAGATATTATCGGGAGACATTAAAATAGTTCTGGGCGCAAGGTCTGCTATCTTCGCTCCTTTAGTTAACTACGGACTTATTATAGTAGATGAAGAACATGACAGTTCGTATAAACAGGAATCTGATTTTTTATATAACGCAAGAGACGTAGCAGTTATGCTCGCAAATAAAAATAATTCAGTTGCAGTCTTAGGTTCTGCAACTCCCTCATTGGAATCGTACTATAATGCTAAAGAAGCAAAAAAATATGAATACATCAACATAAAGGAAAGGGTTTCAGGAAAATTTCTTCCGAAAATTAAAATTGTAGACCTAAAAAATGAATTTAAATCAAACGGTTCGTCAAACGGCTCAGGCGTTAATAACAATATTAATTTCAGCGATGAAATGCTTTCTGATTTCTCAAAAAAAGAAATTTTGACTAATATAGAACAGAAAAGGCAGGTATTATTATTTTTAAATAGACGCGGATTTTCAACTTTTATTATATGTAAAACATGCGGTCATCAATTTATCTGTAAAAATTGCGCCGTTTCCATGGTATATCATAAAGGAAAAAATAATGAAAAAAGTTTTTTAAAATGTCATTACTGTAATTATACAGAGGAAGTTCCAAAGCTTTGCCCTGAATGTTTAAGCGATAACATAGAGCCTTACGGCGCAGGAATACAAAAGTTAGAAGACAAAGTAAATGAATTATTCGGAAATACGGCTAAAATAGCAAGAATAGATTCCGACATAGGCAGGAATAAAAAAACTGGTATGGATATATTTAATAAAATGAATGCCGGGGAAATAGATATTTTAATCGGCACGCAGATTGTCGCAAAAGGTCATGATTTTCCAAATGTCGGTCTAGTTATAGTTATTTCGGCGGACAGCCTTTTAAATATGCCTGATTTCAGAAGCGCCGAAAAAACTTTTCAAATGTTGACGCAGGTCTCTGGAAGAGCCGGAAGGGGAGGTATGCCCGGAGATGTAATTTTTCAAACATTCAACAGCTCAAATTATGTTATTCAATATGCCTCAAAACATGATATTGAAGGATTTTTTGAAAAAGAACTAAGTTTAAGAAAGGAATATTCATATCCTCCTTACTCCAAAATTATAGCCTTAAGACTAATAGATAAAGATTTTGATAAATTACAGGAAAGAGCATTTTTTTTAAAAAAAATAATCACTAAAACAATTGCAATAAATAGTGAATTTAAAAAAATTTCTGTCCTGGGTCCCTCGCCGTGTCCTATTTCAAAACTAAATAATTATTACAGGTTTCAAATAATTATAAAATCGCCTCTTGTGCCGAGAGAGAAAAATATTTCATATATGCATAACCTTGTAAATATTATTAAAAATGAACATGAGTTAAATAAATTATTTGCAGCCAGAAAAATTGTTATAGATGTTGACCCGGATATTCTTATATGATAGTATATATAGCTTAGCAAATTATCTTGAGCAATATATTATGTAATATTTAGAGGTGATTATGAATAAAGCGGAATTTATAGAATTATTTGCGGAGCAGAACAAAATTTCCGTTAAAGTAGCAGAAGCAATCATAAATTCTATATTAGACACCATGGTTAAAGCTCTTGCCCAACATGTAAGAATAGAAATAAGAGGTTTTGGAAGTTTTAAAATAAAAGAATACAAATCGTACGAAGGAAGAAATCCTAAAACAGGAGAAAATATTAAAGTAAAAGAAAAATTAGTTCCGTTTTTTAAAATGAGTAAAATCTGCAAAAACAACCTCATAAAAGAAAATGTTTAACATCATTATCCGTCCCGTTTGATTTTAGCGCTCTATAAGCTTATTTGCATTTTATGTTTATAATTTATTTATTTATTTATTTGTTGAATTATTATCATTTTATTATTATTATTTAATTTATTGAGCAATATTATGAAATTTACCGATGTTACGGAAGATATCAGTTTTTACATCAAAACCTACGGATGCCAGATGAATTTCCATGATTCTGAATTGCTTGAAGATGGGCTGATTTTTAAAGGATTTAAAAAAGCGACATCATTAAATGACGCTAATATCATAATTTTAAATACATGCAGCGTAAGGGACAATGCAGACCATAAAATACTATCCGATATCGGACGTATAATAGATAAAAATAAAAAAATAATACTTGCGGGATGCTATGCCCAGCAAAAGATTAGACAAAATACAAATATAAAAAATATAAATAAAAATAAAGATAAAACTGAAAATAATAGTACAATAATTGCAAAAGATTCAGGATATAAAGAGCTGTCCGTAAATTATTACGTGGGTCCCGAAGATATTTTATCCATTCCTGATATGCTTGAAAAAGAATTTAAATCTGTATTGAAAATCGCTTCGGTTAATTCGGCTAATAGCGGCGGCGATGCGGAAAACAGCATAAATATAAATAATAATAAGATAAATAACGGCAAAACTGCAGAATATATTCAAAAATTACATTACGATGATAAAATTGAAAAAGATATATTTGCTAAAGATGAAAATTATTACATAAGATTGGAAAAATCTTTTAATCAAAGGTCTGAAAAAAAAGGCTTATTAAATTACACGCAATATTTAAAAATAACGGAGGGGTGCAACAATTTTTGCAGCTATTGTATAGTCCCGTACGTCAGAGGCGCAGAGAAATATATTCCTTTAAATATTTTGTTAGGAACTGCAGAAAAATATGCCGAAAAAAATGTTAAAGAAATTATTTTATTGGGGCAGAATGTAAATTCGTATAAGTCTCCGGAAAACCCCGACTATAATTTTGCGTATCTCCTGAAAAAGATTGCAAAAATAAGAAATATAAATAAAATAAAATTTTTAACATCTCATCCTAAAGATATGAGCGATGAAGTAATCGAACTTATCGGAAGGGAAAATAAAATATCTAAGAGTTTGCATCTGCCTGTTCAATCAGGTTCTAATAGAATATTAAAATTAATGAACAGGGGCTACGATAGAAATCATTATTCAGACCTTATAAAAAAAATAAAATCGAATTGTCCGGACATATTATTATCAACAGATATAATTGTCGGCTTTCCCGGAGAAACAGACGAGGATTTTGAATTAACTTTATCTTTAATAAAAGAAACAGGATTCGAGTTTATTTACGGTTTTCAATATTCACCGAGACCTTTTACCTCAGCTTTAAATTATAAAGACGATGTACCTTTAAAAATAAAGAAGGAAAGATTAAACAGATTATTTGAACTGCAAAAAAATATTTTTGCTTCGTCTTTAAATAAATTGATAGGAAATTATTATGATGTTATAATAGAAAAATTATCTGAACACGATGATTATAATTCTGAAATAATTAATAAAGGTATACTGTATAGAGCCATTACTTCTAATGAGAGAGCTGTATATCTAAAAAATTTTGATATAAAAAAGATGTCTGAATTTTTACTGAATTCAACTTTAGAAAAATCCGAAAGCAATTTAGTTACGGCAAGGGTCAAAATAACAGAAGTCGTAAGTAATAAATTATACGGGGAAGTCGTTTCTTAATTAATAAAATTTTAACGGAAACGGTAACGCAATGGCGCAATTAAACTTTTTTGTTATTAAAATTATATAAAATTGATATAAATAAAAAATTACGCGCGCATACGCGTAATGTACAATAATATATTCAATGTGCTATACTTAATATACTGCTATTATATTTAATTAATATACGGAGAAATTTTTTTGATATCAGATTTTCACACACACACATTATTTTCGGACGGCGAATTGGTGCCTTCCGAATTGATTAGAAGAGCGGTCTATTCCGGTATAGAAACCCTTGCAATTACAGACCATGCCGATTTTTCAAATATTGAATATATATTATCCGGTATTATAGCGGTAAGCAACAAAATTAATGCCGAAAATATTAAAAACAATAATACATTCAGGGTACTACCAGGAGTTGAGATAACCCACGTGCCGCCTTCATTAATAGGTGAAGCGGTAAATTTAGCAAGAAAGTCAGGCGCCAAAATAGTTGTAGTTCACGGAGAAACACTAAGCGAACCGGTCGAAAAAGGGACCAATTTAGCTGCGTTAAATGAGGATATTGATATTCTTGCTCATCCTGGGCTTTTGACAGAAGAAGAAGCTACCTTAGCAAAAAATAAAAATATTTATCTTGAATTGACCTACAGAAAAGGACATTGCTTATCCAATGGTATCGTTTTTCAAATTGCAAAACGCGCAGGGGCAAAATTAATAATTTCAAGCGATGCGCATTCACCTGACGATATTTTAACAGAAAATATTTACGACAGTATTGCTTTCGGCGCAGGACTTAATGTTTCCGAATTAAAAGAAATAAAAAAAAATGCCGAGGAACTTGCGCAAAAATATAAACCTTAAAAAAATATGTTCTAATATAAAAAATTTAATTTAAAAAAAAATAAAATATAGATTAAAATATAAATATATTAATAAGGACAATAAATTAATTTAAATAAAATTCAAATTAAAATATAAAATAAAATATAAAATAAATAAATTCATAAGGACGATAAATTAATTAAGACAATAAACTAATAAGGACGATAAACATGGCGATTGACGTAGAAGAATTTTTCAAGAAGAACAAAAAATTAATTATTTTTTGCTGTATAGGCATTATAATTATAGCAGGCGGCATAATCGGATATAAATATTATAACGGGTATAGAGAAAGCAAGGCTTATGCAGCATTAGGAAAAGGGGTTAGATTATATCTTTCTGTTGGAGATTCAAAAACAGGCAATCTAAAAAATGTCAAAAAATCTATTGTTGCGCTGCGCCAGCTAAAAACAAAATATAGCGGAACTAAAGCTGAAATTATCGCAAATTTTTATTTAGGTTCAGATTATCTCTTGTTGAGAAAATACAAAAAGTCGATTATATATTTTAAAAAATATACTGCGCATGAACCTATTCCGCATAAAAATAATATCAGCTATTTGGCTTACAGCGATATGGTGACGGCTGAATTAAATCAGAAAAATAACTTAAAAGCCGTTAATTATTTAAAGAAAATGGCTAAAATAAACGATGTAAAACTCAAAGAATATGCAATGCTGGAAGAAGCTTCAATTTATACAATGATAGGTAAACCAAAGCAGGCTGTCGCCGTTTATAAAAAAATGCTTGAAAATGATGCCATGACGAAAAGCCGCGGTCATATTGAAAATCTTATTCAGCTTAATTCTAAACGATAATATAAAAATGGATTATCCTTTAAATGTAGCCTTTATATGGCATTTTCATCAGCCGTATTATAAAGATAATTTCACAAACGAATATCTTATGCCGTGGACAAGGCTGCACGGTACAAAAGATTATCTTTATATGGCGCAGCTTGTAAAGAATTTCCCCGATATTAAATGTACTTTCAATTATTCTCCTTCCTTACTAAAACAGCTTAAAGACTATTCGGATAACTATGAAAACGCTTCTCTGGATGTATTTTTAAGAATATCAAAGACTAAAGCTGCAGAATTATCGGCTGAAGATAAGATATTTATAATAAATAAATTTTTTTCCGCCTGCAGAAGCAGCGATAATTTTATAAAAAAGAGTAAGCATTTTTACGAGTTATCATTGCTGCTTTCAAACCAGGATTCAAATTTAATCCAAGATGTAGACAAAATAAATTTATTCAGTGAACAAGATTATACCGATATTATAGTTTTATTTAATCTTTTATGGATAGACCCCTTATCAATATTAAACGATAAATTTTTAAACGGACTTAAGATAAAAGATTATAATTTTACCGAAGAAGAAAAGGAGAAGTTAATAAGCATAAAGATACCGGAAATTTTAAAAAAGTTTATTCCTGCTATTCAAGAATTAATTAACAATAAACAGATTGAATTATCCGGCAGTCCGTTTTATCACCCTATACTTCCGCTATTATGCGATACAGGCATAGCAACTTTCAGTAATCCTAACGTTTCATTACCAAAGAATGTTTTCAGGCATTCTGAAGATGCCGAAATTCAAATAAAAAAAAGCATAGAATATTTTAAAGATGAATTAAATTATAACTTAAAGGGAATGTGGCCTTCTGAAGGCAGTGTAAGCGAAAATGTGGTCAATCTTATGATAGACAATAAATTAAAATGGATTGCTACCGATGAAGATATTCTTGCAAATTCTATAGGTATTAATTTAAACAATATTCAAAACAGAAAATTTTTATATAAGCCTTATATTATAAAAAGGAACGGGGAATTTTTATATATTTTTTTCAGGGATAGGTCAATATCCGATCTTGTAGGATTCAAATATGCTAATTATGACCCTAAACAAGCGGCTGCAGAATTAATAAATTACATTAAAAATATATATGTAACTATTCAAGATATAAATGAAAAAGGATATGGAATAGTGTCTATAATCCTAGACGGAGAAAACGCCTGGGAATATTACCGCAATAATGCATTGGATTTTTTTAATTATCTATATGAAGGTCTTTCAAAAGAAAAATCTATAAAAACGGTAACAATAAGCGAATATTTGGAACATATTGGAAATAATTCAGATAATGGAATAATAAACGATAAAAATTTTAATAAAAGTAGTAATAACAGTGATACTGGCAATAATAACAATGAAACTGCCGTTAAAAAAATTGCCAAAAACATTAATACAAACACTAATAATAATGTAAAAATCAACGGCAATAATAATAGCTATAATGCTGAAGATATAGAAGACATTAAATGGAATAGCGCAAACGATTATGATTTTAATAAGTTGTATAATATTCCGCTAATATACCCAGGCTCATGGATAGATCATAATTTTAATATATGGATAGGCGAT
>JAJYQS010000085.1 GCA_021794475.1 bacterium
ATTCTTACAGCTTTTTGTTCTATCTTTAAACTCCGCCCACGGTTATCCCATCCAGAAGTGTTTCAACTTCCGGATATGTCATAGGATTTCCTTCTAAATAAACAACGTTGTAAATATATTCCGTTTTTTCTTTTTTAGCCAGAAAAAACGATAAATCAATATTTTATAACAGGGTTTATAATTTAAATACTGTCTTTCTTTCCCTTCAATCTCGCATATTCTAAAATAAATTGCCTGCAATAATTTATCTAAATCAAGCCTATCCCTGACTAAGCAGTTATTTTGTTTAATTCTTAGAGGGGTTAATAATTTTTGGCTGAACCGAGAAAAGGCAATATTGTAAAATTTTTATTTTCTTCCGGATAAACTGCAATATGAATATATTTCATATTAGTTTAATATAATTAAAATTTATGTTAAATGATTTTTTTATATGTTTATTATATATTTCGCTTTATGAAATAAACAATTTTATTATAATATATAATTATAATAAATATGCTTAGTTTTGATGTAATTATATGCCAAAATTATAAATGATATTTTATAATGTTTCATGTGAAACAATATAATTATTATAATTTTAAAATAATTTAATATAATATGGGCAGAAAAAGTATTTTTGAAATTTATTTATTTAATTGTATTATAGCTTGTTTGAATTATTAATTAAAGATTTTTTTTACAGATATTCTCAATTTTTTTTTGAATATCGGCTTCAAGCTCTTCTCTTCTGAAACCAAAATTATCAGTATCCTTGTTTATCGATTCAGTCCCTATAAAATATGATTTATTGTTATTGTTAGCGGAAAAAGCAGCATATTTGTCTGCTTGATGATTAATATTTTTTATCATTGATTCCAGCAATTGCAAAATATCTTTTTTTGAAATAATTTTATTTTTAATGTCTATACATATTTTTTCAAATTCGATGTACGCATCATTGTTTTTAACAAAAAAATCAATTTTGCCCGAGCTTAAATAATTCTGAGCAAGAAATATAATTCTTAGCGCATTTATTGCTTCTTTAATGTCGTACCCGTATATATCTTTGCATACTATCGTATTTGAAGTATAGTTATCTTTAGCGATATTTAATCTTTTATTGTTTGCAAGGCCTATAAATGAATTAAAATTTTTTTCATAATTCAACAAAATAAATTGATTAACCTCTTCTAATAAATTTGATAATAAAGAATCAGAACTCCGGAAAATAGTCTGAATATTTTTTTCTTGAAAAACAGCATTATTTTTAAAAATTAAGTTCAGTTCATCCGGAAAATAAATGCTCCCGCAAATTAACGGCTCGATAAACTTTACATTCCCGTTCATTGCATGATGTATAAATTCGTGAAACGGCGTTATAAAATAATCGTAATTGGCTTCAATTACAGAATATCTTATAAATTTATTATTAAAAAAATTGTGAAAATTAGGATAGTAAACTATAAAAAAATCATAGTCGCTCTCAGGGCTTTGCAGTCCATAATTTCTTGAACCGTAAAACGCAATAAAAGCGATATTAAGTTTTTGAGCGTCATCTTCACCAAAGCTATTTTTATTCTTTTTCTTGTCTGAATCAGGTGAATCAGTATCGCTAAGAACACCGGCAGGCATATTGCAATAGCTTGCTCTTGCTGCAGATATATTATTAGAAAGGCTTTTTATAATATTGTAAAAAACGTGTGAGTTAACAAAACCGCCATAAATTTTATCTTTATCGGATGACATAGCGCTATTTTATCACTATGCGTTAAAATATTGCAACAGTTGAAATTTCATAAATTATTTACGGTATATTCGCTTAACATAAAGTTTCTTATCGCTTTAGGGATTCTAAATAAGCCGAAATTTTATAAATCTGTTTGCCCGTCAGGTATCCGTACTTAGGCATTACGGCATAAAACTTTTTTCCGTCTATTTCAACTTTTGAACCTGTCTTAAAATATCTGTCGGGATTTAATATAACTTTCATTGTCCAGCTAAATCTTTTGCCGAATTTTCCATAAGAGCTGAGATTGGGACCGAGAGTGCCGCCGTTTCCGTTAACAGTGTGGCAAGTTATGCAGCTGTAATAATTAAAAAGATATTTTCCTGACCTGACGTCAGGATTTGCGAAACACGTTTTGGGAAACAATAGATTGAATCCTACGATAATAGAAAAAATAAAAAATAAAAACATAAAAATAAGTTTAAAATTAAAATAATTTTGTTCGCTTCCTTTATTCCGAAAAATTGACAAATTATTACGCATTCGCATAATATTATCACTAAATTCTACTTTACTTTCTATTTTACCTTCTATCATTTTTGCGCCTCTATATTTCAATTTATTAAAGTTTAAACGATTATTTGTTAAATTTAATTATCTATTTTCAGATTAATCGATTTTAACACTAATTGAATGCCGTATCTTGATTATTTACCGGTTTTTATTGAAACTTCAACCATCATACCGGGTTTCAGGATGTGATTTTTATCATTTAAAATCCTTATTCTTACCGGAAGTCTATGGGTAACCTTTGTATATGTTCCGCTGGGATTGTTCGTAGGTATCAGCGCAAACTTAGACGTAGTAACAGAACCTACAAACTCGACAACCCCTTTAAATATTTTCCCAGGAAAGGAATCGACCGTAACGACGACGGAGTCTCCTTTTTTAACATGCGCAATCAGTGTCTCTTTTACGTTAGCGGTTACCCAAACTCTTTTAAGATTATTTATCATAAGTATAGGAGTTCCCGGCGTAATATATTCGCCTAAATACGACATTTTCTCGCTTATGACACCGTTCACTGGGGACTTTATAAACGTATTCAGATAATTTGCGCGTGCTAATTTATAAGCGGCGTCTGCAACCTTAATCGCTGCCTCCAAAGGTTTTATAGTAGTGTATTTCTTTGCAGTTATAATACTTTTTGTATATTGCGCATTTACAAAACTTCTTCTTGCGGACATATACGCCGTTAGGGCGGTATAATAATTCTGGCGCGCAACCAGATAGGATGTTTTTAGAGTATCAAACTGTTCACGCGTTATAAATTCTTTACCTAAAAGTTTAAGTCCTCTCAAATAATCTCTTTTATCTAATTTAAAGGTCAACTTTGCCGCAGATAAAGCCGAAGAAGACTTTTTTAAGTTTAATTTATCTAAATAATAATTATTAAAAGCCGTTCCGGCGAAATCACCTATTGACCCGCCTGCGTTGAAAAGATTTTGTTTAGCCAGTTCATAATTAGCTTTAGCCTGAAGCATTTCAGGATAATAAGTAGACTGGTTAATAACTGCTAAGAGTTCGCCTTTTTTAACAGATTCGTTTTTATGAACGTATATTGAGTGTATATTGCCGGAAACCATTGAACTTACAGCGTAAATATGCCCGTCAACCTGAGCGTCCTCAGTATAGACATGATTTAAGGAGTATAAATACCATTTTAGAACGAATACTCCCCCTATAATTGAGATTAAAACAATGATTGAAGCAAATATTATATTTTTTTTTGTAAATTTGGAGGCACTGTCATCCGTCCTGCCTGCATTTTTGTTTACATCTGTGCTTCCGCCGTTTTTGTTTTTTCCGCTATCTTCATTCATAATACAGAAAAACCTCCAAATTCTTACAATAATATTGCATACTTAAATTATTTATAAAATATAAAATTAAAATATAGAAAAATATATATCTATAGCATAGATATAATATAAGTCATCATGATTAATCGACGCTCAAATTAATACTTAAACCTGTCTATGCTTAAACGAATAAGTTCCCTTTTAAATGAACCGGTTAAGGTTTTAAAATTCAATATAGAACTGTAATAACCCAATTTTTCGGCGAGCAGATTGTGACGTGCGGAGGCAAGTTCCGCCAGAGCTGTAATTACGTCAACGCTGGTTGCCACTCCGGCTTTATATTCTTCTTCAACAAGTTTGTAGTTTTTAAAGGCATAAGATTCTTCATGTTTTAAAGCTATTATCTGATATTTAAGATTTTGTATATTATAGAAACCGGATACTACGTCTGCTCTTAAATTTCTTTTCGCCTGAATAAGTTCGTACATATTGGCGTTATTTTGAGACCTTGCCTTTTCAATAGAAATAATTCTGGTGCCTCCCTGAAATAAAGGAAATGTTAAAACTCCCGCCGCAGTCCAGTAATGCTCATTTCCTTGAGGAATGAAATGGTTATCGGATATGCCGTTATATGTAGCTTCAAAGTTTATTTTAGGTATATATTGGGTTTCATAATAATAAACCTCATCCTTTGACTCTTTTTTTAAAAATTTGAGAGACTTAAGTCCAGGATTATATTTATATGCCGATTTTATATATTTTTTCAGGCTGTTATTCAGCAATGCCGGATTTTTCGGTTTAACTACTT
Source organism: bacterium (assembly GCA_021794475.1). Classification (GTDB taxonomy): domain Bacteria; phylum SZUA-79; class SZUA-79; order Acidulodesulfobacterales; family Acidulodesulfobacteraceae; genus Acididesulfobacter. Next base: position 4,382 of record JAJYQS010000085.1, read on the forward strand.
TAAAATTAAAATTCACTCCTATAATTGCCCGTAAATTCGCTTCGGCGGATTTTAATTTATTTTTTGCGGCGATATACTGCTGTTTAGCCTGATAATATTCCGACTTTGCCTGTAAAACATCCGTTATAATGGCAAGACCGGCTTTCAGTTTTGCTTTAGCGAGCTGCATATGCGATAAAGCTTCCTCCATCGTTTTCCTGTCCGCTTTAACCAAATTTTCATTGCTTAAAACGTCGTAGTAATCGCTTGCCGTTTCAAACAATTTATTTTGCGAAACATTATTCAAAGACATCTTGGATGATTTTATAGAATTTTCCGCTGCATAATAAGCCGGTATAGCCGGTATATCGAGCAAAGGCTGCGTTAATGCGAATGTATAGCCGTAAGTAGGGTAAAAAAAAGAAAAAATATTGCTTCCGCCGGAAGATGAAGATGATGAAGACGGAGAATTCTGATGAAACCTCTGGTCTTTATATGTCAGCGAAATATTCGGAAGCAGCATGCTTATAGCCGTCCATTTAAGCAAAGTCGATTGATAATAGGATTCTCTCTGGGACTTGATAGTTCCGTTTAATTTTGCTGCATATAGATATGCCTCGTTCAAAGTAATAATTTTTTCTCCATATGATTTTATAGGATTTAACATGGATACAATAAAACAAAAAAACACAAAATATATCAAGACAAGGGTCAAATGTTTTTTTAATGTTATATATTTAATAAAACTATTTTGTTCAAAACTTCTAAAATCGTTCTTACGAAAAATCTTCATAATAAGTTATCCTGTAATTTATAATACTATTGCTAATAGTTTTTATTTAATTCTTTTTTATATATATATTATTATAATGACTAATTAGTCATTATGCAACATTTTTTTTATACCGCCCTATTCTAAAAAAATTAAAAGATTATAAAGAGTGGATTATTAACCCTATAGCCGCAAATGATAAAACAACCATCACGATAATATAAAAAAATTTCTGATTGATTCTAAAATGAAGTTTATTTCCAAAAAATAAACCCAATAAGAGAAAAGGCGCTAAAAATAAGGACATTTTAAAAACTGCAAAGGTCAACAGACCCAGATATATATATAAAAAAGCTCTTGTAATACTGTCAGTTATTGCCACAATCTGAAATGTTGCCCTAAAAGCTCTTTTATTTAAATGCTTCA
>JAJYQS010000034.1 GCA_021794475.1 bacterium
AAAAGCAGGGCTATATTTTAACTCCCGGCAGATATGTCGGCACTAAAGAAACGGAAGAAGACGACGAAGTATTCGAAGAAAAGATGAAACGGCTGACGGCGGAACTGTCGAAACAGATGGCGGAAGAGAAAAGGCTGAACGAAGAAATTAAAAAACAGCTTTCAAAAATAGGGATAAATTTGAAATAAGAATTTATGAAAAATATTAAAAATAAATCACGACAAAACGAAATTAAAAATGAAATAGCTATATATCAGTCGGAAAGCGGGGCAATCGAATTTAGAGCCGATATTAAAAAAGAAACTTTATGGGCGAGTTTGCAACAGATCGCGGATCTTTTTGGTATCGATAAATCCGGCATTTCACGCCACATAAAAAACATTTATAAAGACGGCGAATTAGATGAAAAATCAACTGTTGCAAAAATTGCAACAGTTCAAAATGAAGGCAATCGAATAGTAAAACGAGAAATAGAATCTTATAATTTAGATGTTATTTTATCAGTCGGTTATAAAGTAAATTCAAAAAAAGCTACTAGATTTCGCCGGTGGGCGACCAAAACATTAAAAGAGCATATTATAAAAGGTTATTCTATTAATAAAGAACGTATTGCGTCAAATTATAAACTGTTTTTAAAAGCGTTAGACGATGTAAAGGCTCTTTTGCCGGAAAGCAGTAAGATAGATACGGTAAATATCTTAGAACTCGTATCTATTTTTGCAGATACGTGGTTTTCTTTAAATGCATACGATGCCGAAGAACTGCCAAAAGCAGGGATTACGAAAAATCAGATAGAAATTACCGCGGATGAATTAAGAAATACCCTGCAGGAACTAAAAAAAGAACTTATTGCCAAAAACGAAGCCGCCGATTTATTCGGTATCGAAAGGAAGGAAAGGAATATAGAAAATATCGTCGGAAACGTCTTTCAATCTTTCGGCGGAGAATATGTCTATCCGACCGTTGAAGAAAAAGCCGCAAATTTATTATATTTTTTCATAAAAAATCATCCTTTTATCGACGGCAACAAACGAAGCGGCGCATTTGCATTTATATGGTTTTTGCAGAAAGCAGGCTTGTTAAATATACAACGCTTAAATCCTAATGTGCTAACGGCACTTACATTGCTTATCGCCGAAAGCAACCCTAAAGATAAGGACAGAATGATAGGCATTATTCTGCTGATTTTAAGGGGCGGCAGTGAAAAAAAACGAAATAATTGCAGAAATATGCAAGAATAGAAATAATAATTTCATTCTGAATCGTTTCCAAAATAGAAATAGTAAATTCTTTCAAAGAGGCTATGTATGGCGGGTAAAAAAGTTAAATCTGGAAAAGAAGCCGGCGCTACGTCCTCAAACAGAATAAAGGCTGAATCTTCTCCAATTGTGAAGAAGGCTGCTTCACAATTGGGGGCATTACATATCGACAAACTCGATTTTGAATCTTTGGTCGATATTATTGGCAAAATCCACGAAAATTTATTTACTCAAGCAGCTAAAGCCGTCAATGTAAGCCTGACGATCCGCAACTGGTTAATCGGGTTTTATATACATGAATATGAACTTGACGGCAGGGATAGGGCAGCCTATGGGGAATATCTTTTTAAAAAACTGGCTAATCGCTTGCACGAGTTAGGCATCAAGCGGGTATATGAACGCGAATTACGGCGATATCGCCAGTTTTACCTGACCTATGGTCAAATTCGGGAGTCACTGCCTCCCGAATTTGGCATTAGCGGTATTATGCTTATAGAAAAACTTTCATTTACCCATATCGTAGAATTAATGCAGATTGAGGACTCCTTAAAGCGCGCATTTTATGAAATAGAGTGTATTCGCGGCAGCTGGTCGGCACGGGAACTAAAAAGACAAATAGCCAGTTTATATTATGAACGCTCCGGGTTATCAAAGGATAAAGAAAAGTTATCGAAAAGCGTCCAATCGAAAGCGGAGCGTATTTCTCCTGCCCAAATTAAAAAAGTATTTTAATAAAAACAGAGGATAATTTTTATGTCAGTTGATTATCAAAGAGGTTCAGAATGGAGAAAATGGGATTTACATTTTCATACGCCTTCTTCTTACGATTACAAAGATAAATCAATTACTGATGAAAAGATCATAGAAGAGTTAAAGGCAAACAAAATAGGAGTTGTAGCCGTAACGGATCACCACTTTATTGATATTGAAAGAATTAAAAAGTTAAGGGAATTAGCGGGGGAAGACTTAACAGTTTTGGCGGGCATAGAATTACGCTCAGAGTTGGGTGGAAGCGAATCAATTCATTTTATAGGTATTTTTCCGGAAAATTTTGATTTAAATAATATATGGACAACATTGCAAGGAAAATTTACTAATTTATTAAAACATGTTTCAAATAGGAACGATGATAAAATTTATTTCGATCTTAAAGAAGTGGCGCAAGTTATTCACAAAGATTTAGGCGGTATTGTGTCAATACATGCCGGAGCAAAGTCAAATACCATTGAAAATATCACTAATTCACTATCATATAAGCAAACACTGAAAGCAGATATCCTTAAAGATATTGATATTTGTGAGATAGGAAAGATAGAAGATCAAGAAAGTTATAAAACTATCGTTTTTCCAAAAATTAGGCAGGAGAAGCCAGTAATAATCTGTTCCGATAACCATGATATAAAGCAATATTCATTTAAAGCAAATTGTTGGATTAAAACAGATCCTACATTCGAAGGTTTAAAGCAAATTATACGGGAACCTGAAGATAGAGTTTATATTGGCGAAATCCCCCCTAAAATTGATTTAGTTAAGAAAAATAAGACTAAGTATTTAAATAAAATCTCAATAAAAAGTGACACTAATATTTCAAAAAATAATGATATATGGTTCGATAATGAGGTTGAGTTTAATAATAATCTCATTGCGATTATTGGCAACAAAGGTAAGGGTAAAAGTGCATTGGCAGAAATTATTGGTTTATTGGGTAATTCAAAAAATTTTGAATATTTTTCTTTTCTAAATAAAAATAAGTTTAAAAAAAATAGATTAGCAAATAATTATATAGCAGAAATTCAATGGATGGATGATTCAAGTTCTTTTAGAAACTTAATGGATGAACCAAATTTGCAAGAATTAGAAAGGGTAAAATGTATACCGCAGAGTTATTTAGATTTATTATGCACCAGTTTAAATGAAGAATTTCAGAATGAGATAGATAATGTTGTTTTCTCGCATATTGATTATGCCGAAAAAAAAGATTATAAAAATCTTAAAGATATTATAGTATATAAAACAAGTTATATAGATAAGCAAATCGATGATAATAGAAAAGAAATTAGAGATATAAATAAAATTATAATAGACTACGAAGACAAGCTGAAATCTGATTACTCAAAAAATTTAGAAAATAAACTTAATCTGACAATAGAAGAAATAAGATCTCATTGCAGCATAAAGCCTGAAAAAATTAAAAAACCAGATGAAAAGGAATTAATTAAGGAGGAGCAAAAAAAATTATACGATAATTTATCAAAATTAAATAAAGAAACAAAGCTAATTGAAGAACAAATAGAAATCAAAACTAATAAATTAGCAGTAATAAATAAAAAAATCGACAGATTAAACATAATTAGAGAAAGCATAAACAGCATCGAAAGAATATATGAAAATCTTAAGAAAAATTTAAATTTAGAAGAATTTTTAGAAATAAATTTAGAAGAAATTATAAAAATAGATTTAAATATATCAAAAATCAATGATGTATTTAAATCTTTAGAAAAACAAAAAAATGAATTATCACAGTTGTTAGATAAAAATGTTTATAATTTGTCGAAAGAAGAAATTTATAATAGTAATTTATATAAGATTTTGGAAGAAAAGCAAAAAAATAAAAAAGATATCCAGAATAAACTTAATGAGCCGATCCAAAAATATCAAAAATATTTAGAAGAACTTGGACAATGGAAATTAATTTTTAAGAATAAAAATCATGGAAAAAAGATTTTAAAAAAAGAAAAAATAAGTTTACAAAAAAAAATTCCACTTTTATTAAGCGAAGAAAAAGAAAAACGAAATGAATTAGTTAAAGAGTTATTTAAATTTATGGATGAAAAAATAATGATTTATAAAACCTTATATAATCCAATTATACAGTTTATAAAGCAAGAACAGGGTAAAAATAAGTATATGGAGTTAAATTTTTCTACAGAAATTATGCTGGAGCATGATTTTAATGAAGAATTTCTTTCTTTTATAGATAGAAACAGAAAAGGAACGTTTCAAGGTATCATAGAAAGTCAAAAACTGATTAAGGAAATTGTTCAAAAATATGATTTCAAGAATATAGAAGAATTAATAAATTTTTTAAATGAAATTATGGAGAGATTGGATAACGAAGAGGTAAACGGCGAAAAAAAGGAAAGGGCTATAGAATCGCAATTGATTCAAAGTAAAACAAAAAAAGATATTTACAATTTTCTTTATTCCTTAGAATATTTAAAAATTGATTATCGTTTAAAATGGGGAGATAAACTTATTGAAGACCTATCCCCAGGCGAGAGAGGCATAGTTTTATTACTATTTTATTTATTGATAGATAAGAGCGATGTTCCGTTAGTCATTGACCAACCCGAAGATAATCTTGATAACGAATCGATTTATAATCTTTTGGTGAAGTATATTAAACAGGCTAAAAACAGAAGGCAAATATTTATTGTTACCCATAATCCAAATTTAGCTGTTGTTTGCGACGCGGAACAGATTATTTACTGCAATCTGGACAAACAAAATAAATATAAAATAAGTTATGAAACAGGAAGCATTGAAAATCCTAAAATTAAAGAGAAAATTATTAATGTTCTCGAGGGGACCAAACCAGCTTTCAGTAATCGTCAAAATAAATATGAATTATAATTATGGGAGTAATATATGCCTTTAGATTTAAGTAGTTTGCAAAAAGCGGTTAATTCTTTAGAAAGGGCTATTAAAGTCGCCGATAGGGTTATCAAAGATAGAGTTAATACGGATGAAGAAGAAGTTATACGCGCAGGGGTTATCCAGAATTTTGAATTTACTTATGAGCTTTGCTGGAAGTTTATGAAAAGATGGCTTGAAATAAATATAGGCGGAGCTAATTTAGACGGGGCTACCAGGAGGGAACTTTTCCGCGAGGCTTATAAAAGCGGGCTCATTGAAGATGTAGATAATTGGATGGAGTATCACGGAGCACGAAACGAAACATCCCATACATATGGTGATGATAAAGCAGTATAATGTACCCATAAATTAATACAACCCTCATAGGTGGATTCGGAATATGCAAATATTCCGAAATTATTGTAAAATTATAATAATCTAACCTAAAATTTTTTACGGGGGTTTTAGAAATGGGAACA